>NZ_JACGAT010000006.1:0-86164 GCF_020137635.1 Campylobacter sp. RM12642 | reverse complement strand
TGTGGCGAAAGTATGAAAAGTTGAGAGAATTTAAAAAATAAAATTTAAAAACATTAAAAACTAAAATTAGTGAAGATAGTTTGTAGTTGTGATTATTATGTGGTAAGAGTTAGGTTTGAGAAGTTTGAAATTTAGTAAGAAAATAAATAATAATTTTGAATAATATAAAAAACATTACTTGAATTATTTGTATAAAATATTTTAGATAGGTTAATTTTATATGTTTAGCATAACTTAATGGCATTATATATTTTATAAGATTATTAAGTTATATAGCTAAATTATAATAAAATATCTAAGTTTTAAAATAGGAATTTATATTTAGATTTTATTCCAAATATAAATTATCTTTAGTTTTTTTAGCAGGTTCAATATTTTTTGAATTAGGTAATTCTAAATTATCTTTGCCCTTTATATAAGCTATAATATTATCAATATCCTTATTTGACAACTTATTTGCATATCTTTGCATAACAAATCTTGTTTTGCCTCCAAAATCTTTATCGTTTTTGTAAGACTTTAACATTGATTTTAAAGTAGATGCTGAATGAGTGTTTAAGGATTTAAATGTAGTGCTTGATTTATCTCCTAAATCTCCATGACAAGAATTGCATTTATGAATATTTATAAAAAGTTCTTTACCTAAATTAATATCTAAATTATCACTAAAAGTATAATTTAATAAATCATCTGTAATAACTGCATTTATAGAATTTGTAATACATAAAAATAATAAAATTTTTTTCATTCTAAGTCTTTAAAAAGCTAGGCTTAAAGCCTAGCAATTAATTAAAATGTATATTTAGCTTGGAATCTGATTAAACTTTCTTTTTTCTTATCAGATTTGCTAAGTGTTACTTTATCATCTTTAACATCTACTTTAACAGAATCTTTAGTTTCTGCGTAAGCATAGAATGCTGAGAAGTTTAGTTTGTCACTGTATTTATAAGATAGTTGTGGTTTAACTTCAAATAATTTTTCTTTTTCAGCAAAAACTTTATTTGTTCCACTAATAATATCAACACCAAATCTTACATCTTCAAATGTATAGCCAATTGTTCCGAATACGAAATCTTTTTTACCAAAACCACCTTGGTAGTCTTTCATTACGATTTCGCCATAGTTGATTAATTGACCTTCATCTTCTACAGTATTAAGAGTTAATTTATCTTTTTTACCATAACCAGCATAACCTACATTGAAGTCTAAGCCGAATGCGTCAAAGCCAGCTTCTGCTGCATAGAAGTTACCATTAGCTGCTGTTTCACCTTTTCTATCTTTTTTAAGGCTGTTGCCTGCGTATTGAGCATGTACATTATATGCAAAGTCATCTTTGTCACCTAGAGCAACATTGAAATCTACTGCATAGAATGTGCCCCAACTAGCCATATTTGAAACCCATAGTTGAGCTGCTACTGGGTCAAAATTAGCAATAGCTGCTATACCATAAAGGTTCTTACTTGTAGCATATTTATTACCTGCTTCATCTGTAACAAATAAAACGCTACTTAAATCTCCATCATTGTTATAGTTATCAAAAGCATAAGCTGCTAAAGTTACATTTTCAATACTGTTATTTACTATTTTTAACCCTGTTCCTAGTAAATCATCAGTCCAAATTGAGCCAATTTCCATTCTACCGAATATGAATGAAGTATCATAATTTGTATAAGTTAAATAAGCATCTCTTACATTGAAAGTTTTTTTATCATTTAAATATGCTGAATCACCAAAAGAACCATCAGTGTTTGAATATTGGAATAATGCTGTAGCTTTGAAATTATCAGCGATATCAGCACCAAATTTTAATTGAACTTTATATAAATGTCCGTTATCTTCTGATCTATCTATTTTCGTAGTAACTGAATTGTTTTTTATTTTTTCAGAATTTGTATCGTATCTATATCTTAACATTCCTGATAGGTCTACATTTTGAATAGCTTCATCTAAAGCAACTGCGTTCGCGAATGAGAACGAACCTGCAGCAACAACTGCTGCTAAACTTAATTTAACTAATTTCATTTTTTCTCCTTTTTTTGTAAAAATGTAAGGGAATAGTAGCATAAATTTTGAAAATTAAGCTTAAAGTTATATAAATTTTTAAAAAAATGTAATTTGAATTATTCTTAAAAAAAGAAAACCCCTTGATTTCTCAAGGGGTTTAAGTCTCTCAAGGAGTAAAAAACTAGTCTAAGTTGCGATGATTTTAAAGAAGCTAGGTTAATACTTAGTAAAAGTATTTATAGTAAGATTATTTTTTTAAACAAAACGAAAGAGCTATAATGAAAATTAAAGAATATTTACAAAAACATATAGATAAAGTATATAAAAGTTATTGCAAAAAATCAGTATTTACTAACTATAAAATAATAGGAGTTAGAAACAATAAGCTTAAAAGGTATGCAAAAACTATAATTAAAAAGTATGATTTAAATGATTATTTATCAAATACTAATTTTAATAGTTTTGATGAAATGCAACTTTATATACATGTGCTAAATGAGTTAGATGATTATGATTTAGTAGTTAAGAATTTAAAAATAATATTAAAAATCATAGATAATTGGTGTAGTTGCGATACTATAAGACCTAAGTGCTTTGATAATAATCTTGATAAGGTAGAGCAAATCATATGCGAATGGATTGAATCTAGCGCAATATATGAAAAAAGATTTGGGATTTTATGTTTTATAAGATATTTTAGCAGTGATACCACAAAATTAGAAAAAATATTTAATATAAAAAGTCAAGAATATTATGTAAATATGGCTAGAGCTTGGTATTTTACAGAACTTTTAAGTAATAATTTTGATGAAACTTTTAATTTTTTAAAAATTAAAAAATTAGATAATGAAACTTTATCAATGATGTTTCAAAAGATAAGTTATAGTGCAAAAATATCAGCAGAGAATAAGATTTTATTAAAAGATTTAAGAAAGTAATATGTTTTAAATAAGTAAAAATTAAATATGATTTCTACTTATTTAAAATTCTTTAACTTAGCTACTAGAATATCGCAAAATTCATCAAAACTAGCTCTATAATCTTTTAAATCCCCTAATTGCTTACCCCACATACATTCAGGATAAAATCCATCATCACTAAATCTAGCCATTATATGCCAATGGGCTTTAGGCAAGTAGTTAGCAAATGAAGCGTGATTAATCTTAGTTGGCTTATAAAAACTAATCATTTCTTTTTCTATAAGCATAGCAATTTTAAAGATTTTTAGGCTTGTTTCTTCATCATTACTAAGTTCTTTGTATTCGTCTTTTGCATGGATTTCTAGCCACGGGATAGAACTCTCGTGGCGTTTAATATAGCAAAAACTATTTTCATAAATCATACTTCAAAATCCCAAAAGAAACTAATCCATTCTTTAGCTTCTTTTACACAAAATTCAGGTTTTATAATAGCGCTTGGCTTATAAAAAATAACAGCAAGTTTAACTTCTAAATGTGGGTAAATTTCTAAGATTTTTTTACGAATTGCATCAAGACTTTCACCACTATCTACGATATCATCAATGATTAAAACTTTTTTAGCTTTACTTAAATCAGGAATATTAGTAATTTCAATAGTATCTAATTTTTTTTGCCCATCATAATGAATACTATTTAATACAAAAGCATTTCTGCTTTTAAGCGCAGTTGATAATGCGTGAGTAAGTGTAAGACCACCACGAGCAACACCTACAAAAGCGTCTGGGTTGAACTCATCTTGAATGCGTTTTGCAAACGGCTCAAAGTCATTTTTAAATTCATCGTAAGTATATTTATACATAGTTTTACCTTTTAATTAAATTTCATAAATTGTAGCAAGAACACTGCCATACAAATAATAGAGATAACGATTATACCACTACTTAGCTTATTAAATTCTTTTCTTAATAATCTAACTAACACATAAGAAATAAATCCAAAAGCAATACCTGTAGTAATTGAGTAAGTAAATGGCATCATAATTACTGTAAAAAATGTAGCAACACTATTTGCAGGGTCTTTAAAATCAATATTGCTAACTTCCATAAACATTAAAATTCCAACCATTATCAAGATAGGATAAATAGCATTAACAGGAATTGCTTGGAAAAATGGTAAAAAGAATATGCAAAGACAAAACATTCCCGCTAAAAATATATTGCTAAGTCCTGTTCTAGCACCACTTTCTATACCAGCACTACTTTCTACAAATGCAGTTGCAGTTGATGTGCCAATAACTGCTCCGATACAAGTTCCTGCCGCATCAGCTATCATAGTTTTACCTAATTTTTTATCTCCACTATCATCAAGAGTTCCGTCTGATTTTGTTTTATTTTTAAATATTCCGCCCCTAATTCCAGCACCAGTAATCGTGCCTATACTATCAAATAATTGAGTTACAAAAAGTGTCATTACTGCAGGTAATACCGATAAACTTAAAGCACTCATAATATCAAGTTTTGCAAAAATACTCATAAGCCCATCTTTTTCACTAAAATTTGGAATTGCCACAAATTCACTTGGTAATTTTGCTCCACCTATTCCAAAAGTCCAAGCGATAATACTACCTATTAAAACCGCTAAAATAAAGCCTGCTTTAATCTTCCAAGCCCAAAAACAAACAATTAAAAATAATACAAATAAACAAAATAACACATTCGGGTCTGCAAAATTACCTATTTTTAAAAGAGTTACAGGATCAGCCGTAACAATATGAGCCTGATTCATCCCCATAAACGCTAGAAAGCACCCAATACCAGCACTTATAGCACGGCGAAAATCTTCAGGAATGCTTTTTAAAATAAAAATACGAAAATTTGTAAAAGAAAGAACTAAAAATATAAAACCACTTATAAAAACAGCACCTAAAGCAGTTTCAACAGGAATTCCTTGACCTTTGCACATTGAAAATGTAAAAAATACATTAAGCCCCATACCTGTACTCATTGCTATTGGAGAATTTGCAAAAAGTCCTGTAAATGCAGTTGCTATTATAGTTACTAAAGCAGTTGCTAGCATTAAAGCTTCTACACTAAGCCCTGTATTGCTTACTATAAAAGCATTAGTTGGAATAATATAAAGCATTGATAAAAATGTTGCTAAAGCACCATTAAACTCATTTTTAACACTTGTATTGTTTTCTTTTAACTTAAAAAAGTCCATTTTTTTCCCTTATAAAAAAATATTTAGCGTAAAGCACCTAAGATTAAACACAATAAGATTAAAAATTCTAGCTCATAGCAGTATCCTTTTGTTTGTAGTAAGAAATTATTAGATTAAATTGTTTGAAAGTATATTTTTTGCAATCATATATTAATTGCATAATGAGTTTGAATGATGTTTTTAAAATGGAGCTAAAAACATATAAAGAATTCAATCAATATTCCTTAATCTCATTATATAAACTATCTCTTTCTATTGGAATTAAATTTGATGTTTTGATATTGTCTATGAAGTCTTGTAGCGTAATGCCATTCGCACTTTTTGCACCACCTGCACTTTGGATATTTTCTTTTTCTATTGTTCCATCAAGGTCATTTGCTCCGTATTCTTGAGCCACCATTGCAAGGTTTAACCCTAAAGTCGCCCAATAAGCTTTAATATGAGAAATATTGTCTAAAACAAGCCTTGCTATTGCAATAGTTTTTAGAATTTCTATACTTCCAAGCGGTTTTAAATCCTTTAAAAACGAATTGTCTTTTTGCCATACTAACGGAATAAAAGCATTAAATCCTTTGCTAATATCTTGTTGTTTTCTTAGTCTTAGCATATGGTCAATTCTGTTCTCACGACTTTCAATGTGTCCAAAAAGCATAGTTGCATTACTTTGTTTTCCTTTTTGATGCCATAGCCCATGAATCTTAAGCCAATTATCAGAACTAACTTTGCTAGCACAAAGCTCATTTCTAACTTTTTCATCAAAAATTTCAGCACCGCCACCCGGCATAGAATCAACTCCATATTCAAGCATTTTGTCAATTACTGCAGAATAATCTCCATCAAAAAAACTCTTTGCAATAAAATTAATTTCAGCAGCTGTCATTGCTTTAATATGTAAATGTGGGTATTTATCTTTAATTTTTCTAAAAATCTCAAAATACCATTCCCAACCACCTTTTTTATTGTGAGCTGAAACAATGTGTATTTCTTTTGTCCCACGAGTAACGGTATCATCAACTATTTTTAAGATTTCTTCGTGTGTTAGATGATATGGATTTGGATTGTGCCTATGAGCTGAAAATGCACAAAAAGCACAAGTATCAACGCACATATTTGTAGGATTTATGTGACGATTACAATTAAAATAAACTTTTTTTCCGTGAAGTTTTAATCTCTTTTTATTAGCGTAAAACCCTAAGACTTGCAAATCTAAATCGTATAACTTATAACAATCTTCTTCGCTTAATCTTTTACCTTCGTCTAACGCTTCTAAAATATCCATTTACCATCCTTAAAAAAGAAAAGTGATTATATTTATCTTTGTTTAACAACTTACTATAAATTAGCGTAATTTTTATTATTAAAGGATTAAAAATGTGCGGAATTGTTGGGTATTTAGGACAATTAGAAAAAAAAGAAATTATATTAAAAGGATTAAAAGAGCTTGAATATCGTGGATATGATAGTGCTGGTATGGCTGTGTTAGAAAATAATGAATTAAGCTTTTTTAAAAAGGCGGGAAAATTAGAGAACCTAGCAAATTTTATGAAAAATTTAAACTTTAATGATGAAGGTGTAGCCATAGGTCATACTCGTTGGGCAACTCACGGAAAACCTGATGATACAAATTCTCATCCACATTACGGCGAATATTCTTGCGTAATACATAATGGAATTATAGAAAATTATAAAGAAATAAAAGAAGAACTAAAAACCACACATTTTAATTCGCAAACAGATACAGAAGTAATTGTTCATTTATTTGAAAAATACGCAAATACTTTAAGTCCTGAAAAAGCTTTTAGTGAAGTTATTAAAAAAATTGATGGAGCTTATGCAATATTACTAATCACAAAAAAAGCTCCAAATACTATATTTTTTGCTAAGAAAAACGCACCACTAATAATAGGAAAAGGCTCAAATAATAGTGAGTTTTATATGGCATCTTGTGATGCTCCGTTGGTTGGAATTTGCAAACAAGTTGCTTATTTAAACGATGGAGATTTTGGCTTTTTAGATAAAAATGGAATCCATTTATTAAATGGCGTTGTTGAGTTTAAAGAATTAAATTGTGATAAAGAAAGTGCTTTAAAAGATGGGTTTGATACTTTTATGGAAAAAGAAATCTACGAGCAAAGCCAAATCGTTCAAAATATATTAATAGGAAGAATTATTAATGATAAAGTATGTTTTGATGAGCTAAAGAATTTAAATCAAGACTTTAGTAAAATCATAATTTGCGCTTGTGGCACTAGCTATCACGCAGCATTAGCATCTAGCTATATTTATGAAAGAAGTGCTAATATTGAATGCCGTGTAGAAATAGCAAGTGAGTTTAGATATAAAAATGGCTTTTTAGATAAAAATGCTTTATTCGTTTGTATATCTCAAAGCGGCGAGACAGCTGATACTCTTGAAGCTTTAAAAATAGCAAAAAATGCTGGGCTTAAAACTTTAGCATTATGCAATGTTGATAATTCAAGCATAGCAAGAGAAGCTGATTATTGTATTTTAATTCGTGCAGGGATTGAAAAAAGTGTAGCAAGCACTAAAGCATTTTGCGCTCAAATGCTAAATCTATGGCTACTAGCATTGTATTTAAATAAAAATCCTAATTTAGATATTAAAAAAGAATTACTTGCTATTAAGGATTTATCTAATGTATTAAAAGTAAATAAAAATACTCACGATAAACTAAAACGCTTAAGCAAGCGATACTTACACGGACACGGATTTTTCTTTATAGGTAGAGATTTATTTTATCCACTTGCACTTGAAGCGGCATTAAAATTAAAAGAAATAAGCTATATGCACGCAGAAGGCTATGCAGCAGGAGAGATGAAGCATGGTCCTATCGCACTTGCTGATAGCGAATTATTTACAATTGCATTTATGCCAAAAAATATTTTATATGATAAAACTCGCTCAAATGTCTTAGAATTAAGCGCAAGAGATGCAAATATTTTAGCAATTTCTCCTATTGAGTTTAGCGAGGCTGATGATTTTATAAAAACAAGCGAACAAGAACATTATCTAAGCGAGTTTTTTGAAATGATGGTAATTATGCAATTATTTGCACTAGAAATTACAAATCGTGTTGGTGCAAATGTAGATATGCCAAGAAATCTAGCAAAAAGCGTAACGGTTGAATAAAGAATTTAAATTAGGATAATTTCCTAATTTAAATTCCATAATTTTATTCATTTATAGCATTTAAGTGTTGCTCTATTTCATCAAGGCTATTTGTATG
This sequence comes from Campylobacter sp. RM12642, assembly GCF_020137635.1. Lineage (NCBI taxonomy): Bacteria > Pseudomonadati > Campylobacterota > Epsilonproteobacteria > Campylobacterales > Campylobacteraceae > Campylobacter > Campylobacter sp. RM12642. The sequence goes on along the minus strand of NZ_JACGAT010000006.1, from coordinate 77,773 downwards.
AAAATTTCTTAATTTTATATTTGAATAAAGTAAGCCATTGGTTTTGATTTTTAAAAATCTCTTTTTTCTTTTATAGCTTTTAATATCGCTTAGTTTTATGTATTTTGTAAAAAATATAAATCTAACTCCAATTCTATCTTTATACAAAATCACTTTAATTATAGGCATATCATAAATATAAATCACAAGCAAAATTGAGAAAAATATGCCTAAATAAACAAAGCCTGCTTTAAAAGCTCCTTGTGTTATTGCAATAATCAAATAAATAAATATAAAATACAAAATACTGCTAAAATCTAATTTAGATTTAATTATTTTCGCATCCATAATTTACTCATTAATTGATAAAATCTCGGCTCTTCCATTTACAATAGCTACGCAGTGTTCATAATGAGCAGTATTTAACCCATCTGCTGAAGCAGTTTCCCACATACCTTTTAGATTTTTAGGTCTTCCATCTTTTTGACAAATCATAGGCTCTATACAAAATACCATTCCATTTTTAATCTTTGGACCATTTTTAATACTATCATTTGGGTGTAGATAGTTTGGTATTTCAGGCTCTGCGTGTGGTTTTCTACCAATGCCGTGTCCGCAAAATCCTTCTAGTGGAACAAAACCGCGAGAGCGAATAAAGTCTTCTAAAATCTTGCTAAGCTCTTTAAATCTCATACCATCTTTAATATGACTTATTGCATTTAGCAAACAATCCTTACTACAAGCAATTAATTCTTCATCTTTTTTAGAGATTTTGCCAACACCATAAGTCCTAGCAGCGTCGCCATAATATCCATCTATGAAAGTTCCAACATCACAGCTTACAATATCACCTTCTTTTAAAATTCTATCATCAGGAATTCCATGAATGCAAGTTTCATTAAGACTAACACAAATTGCACCAGGAAAACCATAAAGCCCTTTAAAAGCTGGTTTTGCACCAAGACTTAAGATATAATCTTCTGCAGCTTTATCTAATTCTTTTAAAGAAATTCCTGGTTTTATTAAAGTTTCAAGATAATCTAGCGTTTTTGCAACCATTTTATTAGCTACTCTTAATTTTTCTATTTCTGCTGGTTTTTTAATTTCTATCATATTCATCCTTTCTTACTTTATATCCCAAAAATACAAGCACTAAGGCTATTATAAATTGAGAGATATTATCTTTATTAAAACCCACATAGTCTAACATTGAAGCATTAATTATAATTATACCAATGGCTGAATAAAGAAATATTTTAGTTAAAAGCCCAGTATTAGCCATTCTTGTGCAAGGACATTTTCTACTAAGTCTTTCTATTTTTTCATTTTTTGGTGATGCTTTTTGAAAAAACCAAGCCATCAAACCAAAAAATACTAAAATTAATTCTATTATTAACATTGCTTAATGTATCTTATCCAAGAATCAAAATGTGGTTTTTCTAAACTAACTTTTGTTTGATTTCCATGACCTGGTAGTAAATAAAAATCATCTTTTAAATTCTTTGCTTTTTCAAGACTATTTACCATATCATCAGCATTTGAGAACTCAAAATCCCATCTGCCTATACTTCTTTCAAATAAAAAATCCCCACTAAAATAAATATCATCAAATTCAATCATAGAACAACCTGGAGTATGACCTGCAAAATGATGAAAAGTAAATTTTAAACCATTAAATACTAATTCTTCTTTGTCTTCAACAGCTATTGCTATATCATCGCTTGGCAAAAAACCATAAAAAGGATTTTTTAACATAAATATATCATCTTTTGGGGTGTATAAAGGAGCGTTAAATTCTTGTGCTACTAATTTATTGTCCCATATGTGGTCGTGGTGTCCGTGAGTGTTTAAAATCGCTAGGACTTTGCTTGAGTTTTCTTTAATAAAACTTAAAGCACCTTTGCCTGGGTCTATTACAATATCTCCTAATTCGTGCTTTACAATATAACAATTTGTAGCGTAATCTCCACAAGGTCTTACTAAAATCTCATACATTTTTAATCCTTTCATAAAAATCTTTTAATATCTTAGTATCTTTACTAGCTCTAAAATCAATTATAATTTCTGATTTAAAATCTTTATTAAAAAATTCATCTTGCATAGTTTGTGCTAAAATTTTTGCTGGGTCAATCAATGTGGCTTTAGGAAAATAAGTTTTAAATTCTTGCTCTAAAAATGGATAATGAGTACAAGCATAAAGAATATAATCATAATTATTTTTATTAAAATAATTTGCAAAATCTTCACTCGCTTTAGAATAATCCATGCTCTCAACAATAGGAACAAAAGAAATAGGACTTATAAAGTCAGCTTTTATATTATATTTTTTACAAGCGTTTTGATAAAGCCCTGAGCTAAGAGTTGCTTTTGTAGCTACTACTAAAGAATTTTGATTATTAGCAATTTGACTAAGCCCTAAAATACCATAATCACTTATAGGAAGAACTTTAATAGCTACATTTAGCTCGCTTAAAATTGAGCTGACCGTGTTACAAGCTAAAATAATCAAATCTACATTTAAACTTGTTAAATAATCAATTGCATTTTGACCGATTTTTAAAATTTCTTCTTTGCTTTTAGTTCCAAATGGGACATTTTTATTATCAGCATAATAAATTATTTCTTTTGCTACACGGCTTTTTACTAATAATTTTAAAGTTCCAAGCCCACCTACACCACTATCAAAAATTGCTATTTTATTTAGCATTTATATACCTTCTTGCATCTAAATATCTTGTATTCCAATATCTTACATTAAGGCTTTGAATTCTTGTTCCACCTTTTGAAGATAAATGTATAAAATTGTTATTTTCAAGATAAATTCCAACATGTAAGCCAAAAGGTCCATCTGTTCTAAAGAACACTAAATCTCCTGCTTTAAGCTTAGATTTTGAAACTTTTTTACCACCTAATCTTTGCTCTTTTGTACTTCTACTTAGATTAAATCCATATACTTGTTTATAAATCTCTTGAGTAAAAAAAGAACAATCCGCACCTTTGTTTTTATTAGTGCCGCCAAGTCTATAAGGAGTGTATCTCCACTCACTTGAAGAATTTAAAATACGCTCTACAATTTTATTTGTTTGTTGTACTTTTTCTATATCCAATTTAGTATCAAAAATAGCATTAGGAGTAAACATTTGTGCTGGATAATTAGAATAAACATCATCAATTAATACTACACCATTGATTTTATTTTGATAGTTTTCATAGTTATTGTTGGCTATATTTTGCGAACAAGACACAAAAAATATAGCCAAAATAATCGGCAAAAATATTTGCCTATTTATAATCATAAGCCTACTGCACTTAAGGTTTGATATTTATTCACATACATTTGAGCTTCAATTTTTCTCATTGTATCAAGTGCTACCTGAACAACAATTAAAACTGATGTTCCACCAAAATAAAATGGAACTCCCATAAATTTAGCTAAAAGCCAAGGAAGCGTAGCGATAATTGCTAAATATATTGAGCCACTTAATGTCAAGCGACTTGCAATTTCATTTAAATATAAAGCTGTTCCTTCTCCTGGACGAATACCTGGAATAAAACCACCTTGTTTTTTTAGGTTTTCTGAAATATCTTTTGCATTAAATGCAATTGATGCGTAAAAATATGCAAAAAAGATTACAAAAAAGAATGTAAAAATATGAAATACATAACCATTTGGATTGAAAATATCATTAATTTTCATAATGTATTCATTTGTACTTGATTGTAAAACAGTAGCAGGAAATGTCAAAATTGCACTAGCAAAAATTGGAGGAATTACACCACTTAAATTTAATTTAATAGGAATATAATTCATAATTCTTTTATTTTGATTTTGCATTAAAACTTTTCTACTATAAGAAATTGGAATTCTTCTTTCTCCCAATTCTACATAAATAATAGCACCAATAGCTGCAATAATAACTAAGGCAATACCAATTACTACTAAGAAATTTAATTCACCAGTATTTACAAGGTTAATTGTGCTAGAAATCGCACTAGGAATTCCCGAAACGATACCAGCAAAAATAATTAATGAAATACCATTGCCAATACCTCTTTGAGTAATTTGCTCGCCTAACCACATAAGCAACATAGTTCCAGCTAACATACTAGCAGCGCTTAAAGCTATAAATGTATTAAAATCAATCATAATAGCAGCTTCACCTGTTCTTGAGTGTAAGCTTTGAAGCCCTACTGAAACTCCAACACTTTGAATTAAAGTAATTACAATAGTTGCTACACGAATAATTTGCATATATTTAACCATTCCATCGCGTTCTTTTTTCATACGACCGATATTTGGAAATGTTGCTGCAAGTAATTCCATAATAATTGATGAAGTAATATAAGGCATTATACCTAAAGATATGATTGATAAACGCTCAGCAGCTTTTCCACTAAACATATTAAACATACCTAAAGCATTATTTGTGTTTGATTCAAAAAATTCTTTAATTACATCTACATTTACGCCAGGAACTGGCACGTAAGCCAGTATCCTGTAAGCAAATAAAAGCGCCAATGTTATAAAAATTTTATTGGCAAGATTTTTATTCATTATTTACTTCCGCTAGTTTTAATGTTTTCGTCTTTGATTTTTGCTACTAATGAACTAGCACTTGCGCCAATTAATTTTATTTTCTTAACGCTTGAAGAAAATTTATGAACACTTTTTAAGCTTTCAAAAGTAATTTCTTTTAATTCTTTAATAGCTGTAACTTTTTCAACATTAATTACATAAGGTTTTTCAAACTTAGAAGTAAAACCAACTTTAGGTAATCTTCTTTGAAGTGGTTGCTGACCACCTTCAAAACCTCTTTTTTCATTATAACCTTTTCTAGCTGTTTGACCCTTACCACCTTTTGTAGCAGTTTTTCCCCAGCCAGAACCTTGACCACGGCCTATTCTTTTTGTTTTATGAGTAGAGCCTGCTGCTTTTTGTAAATTTTCAAGTCCCATTTTTTATCCTTTCAACATACTTAAAGCTTTGATTGTAGCTCTTACAACGTTGCCTGGATTTGATGAACCAAGTGATTTTGTAAGAATATCTTTAATACCTGCAAGTTCAATAATTGGACGGCTTGAACCACCTGCGATAACTCCAGTACCTTCGCTAGCAGGTTTTAATAAAATACGGCTTGCATTGTATTTTACTTCAATATCGTGTGGGATTGTTTGGCCACGAAGTTTAACTGAAATGATATTTTTGAACGCATCATCTACTGCTTTTTTAATAGCATCAGGAACTTCTTTAGCTTTACCATAACCAACACCTACAAGGCCATTTTTATTACCTACAATTACAAGCGCTGTAAATCTAAAGCGGCGACCACCTTTAACAACCTTTGTAACTCTACCGATATCAACAATTACTTCTTCAAATTCTTCTCTATTATATTTTTCCATAATTTATCCTTATAGTTTGATACCGTTTTCTCTTAAAGCATCAGCAAAAGCTGCTACAACACCATGGTATAAATAACCATTTCTATCAAAAACTGCTTCTTCAATTTTTGCTGCTTTTAAGCTTTTTGCAAATTCAGCTGCTAATTTCTTAGCACCTTCAATATTTGATTTAATGCCTAATTTTTTACCATTTACGCTAGCTATTGTGTGAGCTTTTACATCATCAATTGCTTGAACATAAAGCGTTCTATTTGATTTAAAAATAGATACTCTTGGTAAAGTTGCACAACCGCTAATTTTTGCACGAATTCTCTTTTTTCTCTTAATTCTAAGAGATAATTTTCTTTTTAAGATATTTGCTCTCATTATTTATCCCTTACTTCTTAGATGTTTTACCAGCTTTGCGAATAATACGCTCATCTGAATACTTAATACCTTTACCTTTATATGGCTCAGGTGGTCTAAATTCACGAATTTTAGCTGCAACTTGACCTACTACTTGCTTATCAGCACCTGTAATTACGATAGTATTTTTCTCAACTGCTATTTCAATGCCTTCTGGAGCATCAAAAATTACTGGATGTGAGTAACCTAAAGCCATTTCTAAAGTTTTACCTTTCATTGCAGCTTTATATCCAACACCATTTATTTCTAATACTTTTTTAAATCCTTGAGTAAGACCTATTACTATATTATTAGCTAAAGCTCTGTAAGTTCCCCAATAAGCTCTTGAGCTTCTATCATCACTTTTTGGAGTGAATACTACTTGATTGTCTTTAACTTCTACATTTACATGGCCTTTAAAATCAAGTTCTTTTTTTACATTTCCTTTAGTAAAACTAAGAACATTACCATCTACTTTAGCTGAAATTCCAGCTGGAATTTCAATTGGTTGTTTTCCTATTCTTGACATATTTTTCCTTTTTATTTGTCTAGGGAAAGCTTAAGCTTTCCGAATGCCATAAAAAGCATTAATTACCAAATAGTGCAAAGTACTTCGCCGCCGATGCCTTCTTTATAAGCAACTTCATTGCTAATAACACCTTTGCTTGTACTTACAACTATTGTTCCATAACCGTTTTTAAATCTTTTGATTTCATCTTTACCACGGTAAACTCTACGACCAGGTTTGCTAACACGCTTTATTTCATTAATAACGCTTTTGCCTTTTTCATCATATTTTAAAACTACATTGATGAATTTCTTTTTATCTTCTTCAACAACGCTATAATCTTCAATATAACCTTTCGCTTTAAAAATATCAACAATAGATTCTACAACTTTTGAATGTAGTAATTTTGTTGTATCTAATTTACGAAGTGCTGCATTTCTAATACGAGTTAGTGAATCTGAAATTAAATCGTTAATCATAACTTCTCCTTACCAGCTAGCTTTCTTAAGACCAGGAATTAATCCTTCATTAGCCATTTTTCTTAGGCACACACGGCAAATTCCAAAATCTCTATATACTGAGTGTGGACGACCACAAATTTGGCATCTTGTATAAGCTCTAACTTTAAACTTAGCTGGACGAGCAGCTTTTGCTATCATTGATTTTTTTGCCATATTACTTTCCTTTTGTGAAAGGCACACCGAATAATTCTAATAATCTTAATGCCTCTTTATCGCTATTTGCTGTTGTTACAACATTTATATTCATACCATGGGTTCTTAAAATTTGGTCATATACAACTTCAGGGAACATTAATTGTTCATTTAAACCGAAGCTATAATTTCCACGACCATCAAAACCATCTCTACTTAGGCCTCTAAAGTCTTTAACTCTTGGTAATGCAATAGAAATTAACTTATCTAAAAACGCATACATATTGTCTTTTCTTAAAGTTACCATTACACCAACAGGGAAACCATCTCTTACTTTAAAACCAGCAACTGATTTTTTAGCTTTAGTTACAACTGCTTTTTGTCCTGAAATTAAACTAATTGTATCAACAATGCTTTGTAATACTTTTTGATCTTTAGTAAATTCAGCACCTAAACCAACGCTAATTACAATTTTTTCAATAGCAGGAATTAACATAGGATTTTTAATATCAAATTCTTTAGCAATAGCAGGCTTAATGCTATTAACATATTTTTCTTTTAATCTCATATTATGCCTCCACCTTTGCTACATTTGAAATATCCATAGGCATTTCCTTATTTACAAAACCACCTTGTGGATTTTGCTCGCTTGGTTTAACTGCTTTCTTAGCAATTTTGCAACCTTCAACGATTACTTGATTTTTCTTAGGAAAAACTGCCTTTACAACACCTGTTTTGCCTTTATCATCACCTGCGATAATTTTTACATTATCACCTTTTTTAATTTTAAATTTAACAGCCATTATAAAACCTCCGGAGCTAGTGAAACAATTTTCATAAAGCCACCATATCTTACTTCTCTACCAACTGGCCCGAAAATACGAGTTCCAACTGGCTCTCTTTTAGCATCTAAAATAACTGCTGCATTTTCATCAAAACGAATTAATGAGCCATTTTCTCTTTGAACTTCTTTTTTAGTTCTTACGATTACAGCTTTAACTACTTGACCTTTTTTAATTTTACCATTTGGTAAAGCTTTTTTAACAGATGCAACTATAACATCACCTACAGTAGCATATCTTCTCTTGCTACCACCTAATACTTTTATACACATAATTTCTTTTGCGCCGCTATTATCAGCAACTACAAGCCTTGTAAAACTTTGAATCATTACTCAACTCCTGCTGCTAAGATTGTTTTAAGACGAAAAGATTTGCGTTTTGACAATGGTCTGCATTCAATTGCCACAACTGTATCGCCAACATTAGCAGTATTTTTTTCATCATGAACTAAATATTTTTTAAAGCGTTTTACAATCTTTCTATATCTTGGGTGAACAACTTTACGCTCAACTAGAACGCTAACTGTTTTATCACCTGATTTTGCAACGATTACGCCTTGTATTTCTCTTTTAAAACTCATAATTGGCCCCTTATTTCATAGCTGATATTGCAGTATTGATTTTAGCAATATCTTTTCTTACTACGCGAAGCTCATTTGTATTTGTAAGCTGCATCGTTTTAAGCTTTTGTTTTAGTGTAAATAAAAGCACCTTTTTCTCTTTTAACATAGCATTTAATTCTTCTGCTGTTTTATCTTTTAGCTCAGTATATTTCATTTTCACTCTCTCTTGTAACGAACTTAGTTTTAAATGGTAATTTACTCATAGCAAGTGCAAGAGCTTCTCTAGCCATATCTTCACTAACGCCTGTCATTTCAAAAAGAATTCTGCCTGGTTGAATATTCATTACCCATTCTTCAACACTACCTTTACCTTTACCCATCCTTGTTTCAAGTGGTTTTTTAGTTAAAGGTTTATCTGGGAATACTCTTATCCATGATTTACCTTGTCTTTTAACATGACGAGTTAGAGCAATACGAGCTGCTTCAATTTGGCGTGAATTAACTCTACCACCCTCAGTAGCTTTTAAAGCATAATCACCTAGAGCAAGTTTTGTGCCACGGCAAGCATAGCCACGATTGCGGCCTTTCATCATTTTTCTAAATTTTGTTCTTTTTGGCATCAACATAATTATTTACCTCTTCTGGTTCTTCTTGTCTTCTTTGCTGCTGGCTCTTCAGTTTTATCAGCTTGAACACCTTTATGTAATACCTCACCTTTGAATATCCATACTTTAATACCTATGTTTCCATAAGTTGTATGAGCTTCAGCAAAACCATAATCAATTTTTGCTCTTAAAGTATGTAAAGGCACACGACCTTCAAGATACCACTCTGTTCTAGCCATTTCAGCACCACCTAAACGACCTGCAACGCTAACTTTAATACCTTTTGCTCCTGCTTTTTGTGCATTTTGAATAACTTTTTTCATAGCACGGCGGAAAGCAACACGCTTTTCAAGTTGAGTTGCAACACTTTCTGCTGCTAATTGAGCTGATGCATTAGCACGACGCTCTTCTTTAATATTAAGATTTACTTCTTTATTGATAATTTTTTGTAGTTTTGTTTTAATTACTTCAACATCACTACCTTTTTTACCAATGATAATTCCAGGACGAGCTGCAACTACAGTAACTCTTAATTTCTTAGCAGTTCTTTCTATTATTATTTGACTAACGCCTGCATAGTATAGCTCTTTTTTAAGAAAAGCACGGATTTTATAATCTTCGCCTATGCTTTGTGCTAAACTAGCTTTAGCTGGAAACCATCTTGATTCCCAATTTCTATTAATTCCTAGTCTAAGACCGATCGGATTTACTTTTTGTCCCATTTTAGCTTTCCTTACTTTCAGTTTTTGCTCTGCTTACTTCAACCATAATATGAGCAGTTGGTTTTCTAATGCGACTTGCACTACCTCTTGCTCTTGGTCTAATTCTTTTTAGAACTGCACCTGCATCAACACGGCATGAACTTACTACAACTTCACTTGGCTCATATCCACCATTTGCAACAGCACTTGAAATTGCATTAGAAATGTATTTTGCTGCTTTATTTGGCATAAATTTTAAACTAGCCATTGCTAATTCAGCATTCATTCCTTGAACTTCTCTTGCTAACAATCTTGCCTTAGTTGGTGATAGTCTTATGAATTTAATTAATGCTTTACTCATCTACTACCCCTTATTTTCCAATTTTCTTCTGCACAGAACCTTTGTGGCCTTTAAATGTGCGAGTTGGTGCAAATTCACCTAATTTATAACCTATGTGATTTTCAGTTACATATACTGGAATAAAGCTTTTACCATTATGAACGTTAAAAGTAAGACCGATCATATCAGGAGTTATAGTGCTTCTTCTTGACCAAGTTTTAATTGGTTTATTATCGTTAGCTTTTTTTGCTGCGATAACTTTTTTCATAACATGAGAATCAACAAAAGGACCTTTTTTTAATGATCTAGCCATCTTATTTTCCTTTTCTTCTTGATATTATTAGCTTATCGCTAGCCTTTTTACGGCGAGTCTTAGCACCTTTAGTTGGTTTACCCCAAGGTGTAACTGGGTGACGACCTGAGTTCTTTTTACCCTCACCACCACCATGTGGGTGATCTACTGGGTTCATTGCACTACCACGAGTTTGTGGGCGAATACCTCTATGTCTATTGCGTCCTGCTTTACCGATTGTAACGTTAGCCCAATCTTCATTACCAACTTCACCAATACTAGCCATACATTCAGCTAATACTCTTCTCATTTCACCTGATTGTAAGCGAACGATTACATATTTTTCTTCTTTACCCATTAATTGAGCAAAAGAACCTGCTGAACGAATCATTTGTCCACCTTTACCTGGTTTTAACTCAAGGTTATGGATAATTGTACCTACAGGAATTGATTTTAATTTCATAGCATTTCCTGGTTTAATATCTAAACCTTCAGCAGCTGAACAAACAATGTCATTTACTGCTAAACCACGAGGTTGGATAATATATCTTTTTTCACCATCTTTATAAGCAATTAATGCAATACGGCAATTTCTGTATGGGTCATACTCAATAGCTTCTACACGACCTTCAATTCCAAATTTATTTCTTTTGAAATCAATGATACGATATAGTTTTTTAGCACCTGCTTCTTTATGGCGACTTGTTATTCTTCCGTTGTTATTTCTACCTGCTGCAGCTGGAAGTTTTACAAGTAATGAGCGAACACTAGCTTTTGCTGTAATATCATCGCTACTTACACCTGTAATATATCTTCTGCTTGGGGTATATGGTTTATAAGTTTTAATAGCCATCTTAGCCTTCCTTATTCTCTAAACTAGCACCCTCAGGTAGCTTTACATAAAACTTTTTAAAGTCACTTCTTTGGCCTTCAATTCCTCTAAATCTTTTAACTTTTCCATCCATTCTTAATGAATTTATTTTTAAAGGAACGATACCAAAATATTCTCTTAACACTTGCTTTAGACCATTTTTTGTCATTTTAGGGCTAGCTTGAATAACTACTACGCCACTTTCTTGAAGGCCTAAAGTTTTTTCTGTATAAACTATATTTTTTATATCTGTGATATCAGCCATCTTAGCCCTCTTTCGTAATTGATGCTAAAGCATCTTTTTCAATAATAACTGAGTTAAATATACTTAATAAATAAGCATTTACTTCAGTAATATCAACAACATAACAATTTGCAAGATTTCTAAATGCTAATAAAGTTTTTTCATCTAATAATGATTTAACTATTAAAGCATCTTTAACACCTATTTTATTAATCATAGCTCTTGCATCTTTTGTTTTACCACTTTCAATAACTATATTATCTACTGCAAATATTGCGTTTGCATTTGCTTTATCAGCTAAAGCTCTTTCAAATGCTAATCTTTTTTGCTTTTTATTTACTTTTTGAAAATAGTTTCTATTATTTGTTGGACCAAATGCAACTGCACCACCTACCCATACGTTAGTTCTAGTTGAACCTGCACGAGCACCGCCACGACCTTTTTGTCTCCATGGTTTTTTACCACCACCGCTAACATCACTTCTACCTTTAGTATGAGCTGTATTTGCTCTCATGCTAGCTTGATATGATTTTACATATAAATAAAGGTTATGAGGATTTACTTCAGCGTATCTTGCTGGTAAATCAAGCTCACTAGCTTTTTCAAATTTATCGTTTAATACGCATACTTTCATTTTACAATCCTTACTTTACCCATTGCACCATTATAACCTGCAACGCTACCTTTTAATACTAAAACACCATTTTCAGCGTCAAATGAAACAACTTCATTTTTAACAGTAACTAATTCATTACCAAAATGACCCGCCATTTTGCGTCCTTTTTGAACACGACCTGGCCACTCGCGGTTACCTATAGAACCTGAGCGTCTGTGAAAACGGCTACCATGACTTGCTGGACCACCTGCAAATCCGTGTCTTTTAATAACACCTGCAAAACCTCTACCTTTTGAATTAAAGCTTACTTTTAAAACTTTTGCTTCAGCTAAAGGTGTAGTGTCAATGTCACCTGCTTCTTTATTTGCTACTTCTAAACTAGCAAATTTGTTAAACTCTGCACTTAGGCTGTATTTTTTTTGCTGACCTGCTATGCACTTGTTTTGATGTTTACCTTGTGCGTAAGCAACGATAGCTTTACCATCTTTAAGTTCGCAAACTTTTGTTTTTACTAACTTAAGTAATGTTACAGGAGTGCTAGATGTGTTAATTGTTCTACTCATTCCGATTTTTTCAACAATATATTCCATACTCTATCCTTACTTGCCCATTGCACGAACTTCAACATTAACTTCTGGTGCCAAATCAAGCTTTGTTAAGCTATCAACGGTGTCAGTAGTAGCAGCCAAAATATCAATCATACGAGCGTGAATTCTCATTTCAAATTGTTCTCTTGAATCTTTATTGATGTGCGGAGATCTTAAAACGGTATAACGCTTTATTTTTGTAGGCATTGGCACTGGACCTCTAATTTCAGCACCAGTTCTCTTAACGGCTTCAACAATTGCCGCAACTGTACGATCTAGAACCCTATGGTCATAAGCTTTTAACTTTAACCTAATTCTTTCCATAATTTTTCCTTTTAAAAGAACTCGTTGGCATTTAAGCCAACCCATTAAAGAACATGTGATAAGTATCACAAAAACTAAAATAGGTTCGCAAGTGTATTTAATATAAGTTTATTTGTCAAGAAAAAATATAAAATTCTACATATTTTTATCTTTTTTAAAGAGATAATAAATATAATTTAATTTATTTTATCTTATTTCTTATATAAATATATTTAAAAATTTACATTTTTTTAAGTTTTAAAATTATAAAATTAAATAATTTTTTTAATTTTATATTAAGGTAAAATATGCTTGAGTTATTTTATGCTTTATTTTCAGGTATTTGTTTAATTTGTTGTGGTGTTTTAATGTATATGAAATTGTCTAAAGAAGAAAAACAATGAATATTATAAGCCTGCTTGTTTTAATTTCTTTTATCTTATTTTTAATCTTGTCTTATTTTCTTTCAAAAAGAACTAAAAATTTAGATGACTTTTTTGTTGCAGGAAGAAATGCTAATACTATATTTTTAACAGGTACTGTTTTTGCAAGTATGTTATCTACAAATGGTTTTATGGGTGATTGTGCTTGGGTATATGATGGCCACTTTATATCATTAATGGTGATAAATACTATGTGTGCTTGTGGTTATATCTTAGGCTCTTTATTTTTTGGAAGATATCTAAGAACAAGCAAAGTAAAAACTCTACCTGAATTTTTCTATTTAGTATTTAAAGAACATAAACTTGCAAAATATCTAAGAATGTGTTCGGCTTTTGTAGTTTGTTTTAGTATGTTTGCTTATCTTGTTTCAGTTATGCAAGGTGTTAGTATTTTATTAGAAAGTTTAACTGATTTTAGCAAAACTACAAGCTTAATTGCAGGTTTTATTATAATTTTAGCCTTTGTAAGCCTTAGTGGCTCAAATGGAGCAATTATTAGTGATACTCTTATGTGCGTTATGTTTTTAAGTGTTACTATAATTGCAGCATTTTATATTTTTAATACTATTGAAAATCCTTTTATAGCAATGAAACAACTTGCTCAATCACGGCCAGAAACATTAAAAGCTCCAAATGAATTACCTTATGTATTAACTATGGGAATTATCTGGTGTATAACTATAGCTATTTCTCCTTGGCAAGCAGGTAGAAATTTAATGGCTAAAAATGAACATGTGATTTTTAGAACGAGCGTATTATCAGCAATTTTAACAGTATATTTTCTAGGAATTTTATACCTATTAGTAATAGTTATTAAATATAGTGGAATTAATATTAATACCAGTGAAAAAGTAGTAATTATTTCTGCTTTAGAACAAATGCCTCCTATTTTAGGTGCAATGCTAATAACTGGTATAGTTCAAGCAGGAATTAGCTCTGCTATGACATTTTTAGCTGTTATTGGTTTTAGTTTTAGTGAAGATATTATAGGACAAATAAGCAAAAAAGAAAAAACTGATAAACAAAAACTTATATTGTGCAGAATAATTATATTAAGTGTATGCGTTTTATGTTTTATAATTAATACTTTTGAATTAGCAAGTATTAGAATAATTGCTTGGTTTGCAAGCACTATAATAGCAGCTAGTTGGATAGTAAGCGTTATTGGTATTTTATATATCAAAAACTATGGAATAAAATCAGCCCTAGCATCTCAAATCAGTGGATTTTTAACTTATATAATTGTTAGATTTTTAAACGAACTAAACTTAATTACATATGAAGCATTTTTTTGCTCTATATTGTCTAGTTTAATCTTTGGAATTATGTTTTTAGAAAAAAATTCTAATAAAAATTTAAATTTTATGTCTATTAAATTAGAAACAAACGAATACAAAAAAACTAAATTATATGCCATATTATTAATATTTTCAGGTGTTTTATTATCTTCGTTATTGCTTAAATATTATTCTTCATTATTTAATTAAATATTTATATCAATATATCTTTAAGTTTCAAACAAGGAAAAAAATATATAATTAAAAAACTTATATTTAAAATTTAATATTTTAAATTAAGATTAAATTAAAAAAGGAGATTTTATGAATATTTTAGTTTGCACTAAAATTGTTTTAGATGAAGAAGAATTAAAATTTTCAAATGGTGAATTAGATCAAACTTCTAATTTAAAAATTTCTAACTTTGATTTAAGCGCAATTGAATGTGCTTTATCAATTAAAGAAAAAAATGCTGATTGCAAAATCATAGGAGTTTATGCTGGCGAAAGTCTAAATTCAAAACTTAGTAAAGATTTATTAAGCCGTGGCTTAGATGAGTTAATCAATTTAAAAGGCGTTGCAGTTGATAGCATAAGTGCAGCAAATGCAGTTTGTGAATATGCAAAAAGCATTGATGCAAAAATTATAATCGCTGGTTCAAATTCTTCTGATTTATTTCAAGGAATATTTGCACCTTTTCTAGCTGCAAAATTAGATGCTGCATATGCAGGTAATGTAAGTGCTATTAATGCAGTTTCAAATATTGTAGATTTAAACACTAGTGATTCTTTAAACGAAAGTCATCTTAATTTAGATTTACCTGCAGTACTTAGCGTAAATCCTGAATACTATGAAGCAAAAATACCTGGTATGAAAGCTATCTTACAAGCTGCTAAAAAACCTTGCAGTGAAGTTGCTGCTAGTAATAATGTGTCGAAAATTACTACATTAAAAATAGAAGCTCCAAAATCAAAAAATAGAGCAAAACAAATATTTGAATTAAAAGACTTTGAGAATTTCAAATCAGAATTTGAAAAATTATTATAAGGAGCAAGATATGAAAATTTATGTATTTACAAACGAAATTGATACCTTAAAAAAGATTAATAATTTAGGTATTATTGACACTCACTATTGCACTGAAAATATACAAAGCATTGCTGAAAATCAAATTAAGTTTAATATTGCTAATGGTGCTAGCATTAATGATTGTGCAAAAAGCATTGCTGAAGATTTAAAAAATCAAGATGTATTATTTATCACCTCATCAGCTAATAAAGATTTAGCAGCTTTAGTTGCAGGATATTTAGACGCTCCTATTGTTAGTGATGTATCAACTATAGATTTAAGCAATGGGGTAAAAACTACTAATATTGTTTATGGTGGTGCTGCTATTAGAACAAGTGAACTTACAGGAAATGAAAAAATAATCTCTTTAAGCACAAACTACGCGGCAAATGAAAATGAAATAGCTTTGAAAGATGTAAATACTACAACGAAAGAAATATCGGCTAATAAAGTAAAAGTTTTAAGTGTTAATAAAAAAGTAAATAACGATGTAGATTTAAGCAAGGCAAAAATTATTGTTGCAGTTGGTCGTGGCTTTGCTCAAAAAGAAGATTTAAATTTAGCATATAAATTAGCTGAAAAATTAGGCGCGCAAATTGCATGCTCAAGACCTATTGCAGAAACTGAAAAATGGATAGACAAATCTCGCTATATAGGTATTAGTGCAAACATTATTGCACCTGATTTATATATTGCTATAGGTATTAGTGGACAAGTTCAACATTTAGTAGGTTGTGTAAATTCTAAAAAAATTGTAGTTATTAACAAAGATGACAAAGCACCATTCTTTGAATCTGCAGATTTAGGAATTGTTGGTGACTTAAAAGAAGTTTTAAATAACTTATCAAAAGTATTAATTTAAAGGAGTATTTATGGTTTATTTTGAAAATGAAGGTTTAAAGTGTGAATTAAACGATGGAATTTTAATTATGAAAATTAATCGTGAAAATAAAGCAAATGCACTAAATCACGAAACAAGTTATGCTATGGAAGATGTTTTAAATCATGCAGAGCTTGATAAAGATGTAAGAGTTATCATAATAACAGGTGCTGGTTCAAAAGCCTTTTGTGCTGGAGAAGATTTAAGTGAACTTAGTGGAAGTGGCGAGTGTGCTACAGTTACACCACATGGCTTTGGAGGTATTACAAATCGCCTTAGCAAAAAGCCAATTATAGCTGCTGTAAATGGCTTTGCAGTAGGTGGTGGCATGGAAATAGCTATGAGTTGTGATTTAATAATTGCATCAGAAAATGCTAAATTTGGCTTAACCGAAGTTAAAGTTGGACTTATTGCATCAACTGGTGGTCTTGTAAGACTTGCAAGAGATATCCCTACAAAACTTGCAATGGAAATGATGCTAACAGGTCGTGTAATTAAAGCCGACGAAGCTTTAAAATATAATCTTATTAACAAGATAGTTCCACAAGATGAGCTCATGAATGAAGTTTTAGAATTAGCTAAAACAATTACAAAAAATGCTCCATTATCGCTTGAATTTTCAAAAATGATTTTTCATAGAGCAAAACAAATGAGCCTTGAAGATGCAAATGCATATTGTGATATAGCATATCGTTTTATAGAAAAAACAGCTGATGGAATTGAAGGACCTAAAGCCTTTATTGAAAAGCGTGAACCTGTTTGGCAAGGAAAATAATCATGGTAGAAAAAAGAGGAATAGAACCTAAAGTATTTTTTCCATCACTTTTTGTAGTGATTCTTTTAGGTTGGTGGGTTATAAGTGATTTAGATGCTGCTAATGCAACTATAAATAAAACCTTTGATTTTGTTACTCAAAAGTTTGGTTTTTTATTTGAATGGTATATGGTAGCAATGTTGGCTGGATTTTTTTGGCTAGTGTTTGGACCTTTAAGTAAAAGAAAGTTAGGAGATGGCGATCCTGAATACAGCACTATATCTTGGATATTTATGATGTTTGCAAGTTGCACTAGTGCAGCTATTATTTATTGGGCTGTTTTAGAGGTTTATTACTACTCTATTTCTATGCCATTTGGATACGAAAAAATGAGTTATGAAGCTATGGATATGGGGCTTCCATATTCTATGTTTCATTGGGGGCCTTTGCCTTGGGCTTCTTATGCACTTTTAACAATTGCATTTGGTTATTTTATGTTTGTTAAAAAAATGGATACTATTCGCCCATCAGGAACATTAGCACCAGCAATAGGAGAAAAATTAGCTAATGGTTGGCTAGGAACTATAATTGATAATGTTTATGTAGTTTGCTTAATTCTAGCAATGGGAACTTCACTAGGTCTTGCAACCCCTATTGTAACTGAATGTATGCAATGGTTATTTGGAATAGAACACACTTTAATGCTAGATGCAACAATAGTTTCATGCTGGGTAGTATTTAATGCTATTTGTGTGGCTCTTGGTATTTCTAAAGGTATTAAAATTGCTAGCGATATTAGAACATATTTGATGATTATTATGCTTGGATATGTGTTTATATTAGGCTCTACTACATTTATGCTTAATTATTTTACCGATAGTATTGGTATATTTATTACAAACTTTGCAAAAATGATATTTTACACAGATGGTATTCGTAGCAATGGTTTCCCACAAGCTTGGACAGTGTTTTATTGGTGTTGGTATATAGTTTATGGAATTTCAATGAGTATTTTCTTAGCTCGTATTAGTAAAGGTAGAACAATAGGACAACTTTGTATAGGAATTGTTGCTGGAATTAGTGCTTCAACTTGGATTATGTGGGGTATTTTAGGTGGAAACACAATGCATTTAATGGTAATAAAAGGCCTTGATATCCCTGCAGTTATTGAAAAATCTGGAGCTTTTAGGGCTGTAATTGAAACTTGGGCAACACTTCCTATGCCTACTGTTTGTATTTTTGGCTTCTTTATTTTTGCATTCATTGCAACTATTACTTTAATCAACGGATGTGCATATACTCTAGCAATGAGTACTTGCAAAGGTGTAAAAGAAGATGAAGAACCACCTCTATTTATAAGAATAGGTTGGAGTATTTTAGTAGGAGTTGTAGGTGTTACGTTGCTTGCATTAGGAGGATTAAAACCTATACAAACAGCAATTATAGTTGGGGGTTGCCCTTTATTTTTCGTAAATATTTTAATCATTTATGCATTCTTAAAAGATGCTAAAAAAATGAATTGGTTTTAAAAAATTATTAAAGGAGAAAATTATGGATTTTAGATTAAACGAAGAGCAAGAATTATTCGTAGCAGGCATTAAAGAATATATGACTAGTAGAAACTGGGAAAGCTATTTTGCAGAGTGTGATGAAAAACATGAATATCCTATTGAATGGGTTAAAGGGTTAGCAGAACTTGGAGTTGATACCATGCTTTTAGATGAAGAACATGGTGGAATGGGTGCAAGTATGGTAACACTAACAGCTATTTGGGAAGAATTAGGTCGTCATGGAGCACCTACTTATGTATTATATCAACTTCCAGGATTTGGTACTATCTTAAGATATGGAACACAAGAACAAATTGATAAAATATTTGCATTCCGTGGAACAGGCAAGCAAATGTTTAATAGTGCTATTACAGAACCTATGGCAGGAAGCGATGTTGGAAGTCTTAAAACAACTTATATAAGAAAAGATGGCAAAATTTATTTAAACGGACAAAAATGCTTTATTACAAGTTCATTACATACTCCTTATTTAATAGTAATGGCAAGAGATGGATCAAGTGAAAAGCCTATTTATTCTGAATTTTTTGTTGATATGAGCAAGACTGGTATCAAAGTGACTCCACTTGATAAACTAGGTCTTAGAATGGATAGTTGTTGTGAAATTACATTTAACAATGTAGAACTTGAAGAAAAAGACTTCTTTGGAAAAGAAGGAGAAGGGTTTAATAGAGTTAAAGAAGAATTTGATGCTGAAAGATTTTTAGTTGCTTGCACAAATTACGGCGTAGCTTTATGTGCTTTTGAAGATGCTTGCAAATATGCTAATGTTAGAGTTCAATTTGGTGAAGCTATCGGGAGAACTCAATTAATTCAAGAAAAAGTAGCTTTCATGGCAATGAAACTTAATTCTATGAAAAATATGATTTATGAATGTGCTTGGAAAATGGATGAGGGAATTGCTAATTCAGGAGATAGTGCAATGTGTAAATATTATTGTGCTAATGAAGCATTTAGCGTAATTGATACAGCTGTACAAATTCTTGGTGGAATTGGTGTTACAGGTCATAGGGTAGGAAGATTTTGGAGAGATTTAAGAATAGATAGATTAAGTGGTGGTAGTGATGAAATGCAAATCCTTACACTTGGTCGTGCAATATTAAAACAATATAGATAAAGGAGTTTAAAATGAATACACCTAAATTTGGTCCATTAAGTGGAGTAAGAGTAGTTTTCTCAGCTATTGAAATAGCTGGGCCATTTGCAGCACAAACTTTAGCAGAATGGGGAGCTGAAGTTATTTGGATTGAACATAGCAAATACACTGATACTATTAGGGTTCAACCAAATTATCCTGAACTTAGTAGAAGAAATTTATATGCTTTAAGTCTTAATATTTTTAGCGAAGAAGGTAAAGAAATTTTTTATGATTTAATAAAAACAGCTGATATTTTTATTGAAGCTAGCAAAGGCCCTGCATTTGCTAATAAAGGTATAACAGATGAAGTTTTATGGTCTTACAAAAAAGATTTAGTAATTGCACATTTAAGTGGTTTTGGTCAATTTGGTGATGATTATCACACAAATTTAGCAGCTTATAACACAATAGCTCAAGCATTTTCAGGATACCTAATACAAAATGGAGACATCAACCAACCAATGCCAGCATTCCCTTACACGGCTGATTATATGGTAGGTCTTACAGCAGCAGCATCTTGTTTAGCGGCTTTACATAAAGCAAAAGCAACAGGCGTTGGAGAAAGCATAGATGTTTGTATGTATGAAGTAATGTTTAGGGTTGGGCAATATTATATGATGGATTACTTTAATGGAGGAGAAATGTGTCCTAGAATGATTAAAGGAAAAGATCCACTTTATGCAGGTTGCGGATTATATAAATGTGCTGATGGTTATATTGTATTTGAAGTAGTTGGTGGATATCAAGTAAGTGAAATTTTTAAAGATTTAGGTATAGGAGAATTAATAGGCACTGAAGAATATCCAGAAGGTATTCAGCTAATATCAAGAAAAACTAGTAAAGCTACTTTATTTGAAGAAAAACTTGATGAATATTTTGGCAAATTAAATGTAAAAGATGCGCTTGATTATTTAAAGAGTAAAAAAATTGCAGGCGCAAAAGTTCTTGAAGTTAGTGAATTAGAAAGTAATTCTCAATATATTGCAAGAAATAGCATTATCACTTGGGAAAACGAAACAGGAAAAACTATTAAAGGTCCAAATATTATGCCAAGATTTAAAAATAATCCTTGTAAAGTATGGAGATCAATGCCTAGTTATGGAAAAGATACAAAAGATATTTTAAGTAGTATTGGTGTTAGTAAAGAAAAAATTAATAAACTAGCAGAAGAAAAGATTATTAATTGCGGTAAATAAAAATGCAAATAGTAAGCGAAAAAAACTTAGCTCATTTTTTAGAGCTAAAAGCAAAAAATGCTAAAGTAGATGATTCTACTTTAGCATCTTCTTTAAAAAGCCTTTGTTTTGTTTATGATAAATGTGAGGCTAACTATGAAAA
Organism: Campylobacter sp. RM12642; assembly: GCF_020137635.1. NCBI lineage: Bacteria > Pseudomonadati > Campylobacterota > Epsilonproteobacteria > Campylobacterales > Campylobacteraceae > Campylobacter > Campylobacter sp. RM12642. The sequence goes on along the minus strand of NZ_JACGAT010000006.1, from coordinate 56,417 downwards.
TGCTTATCTTGATAATTATGAAAATTTTGATGAGTATTTTATCAATAATGCAAAATTAGTTAATGGTTATTTTCAAGTTGGAGATTTTATAAAAGCAGTGAATTATAAACAATTAAATGCTTTAGCAAACCAGTGTGCTAATTATTTTAAAGAACTAGGGTTAAAACAAGGAGATAAACTAGGGCTTATGATTTATAACTCTTTTGAGTTTGCAATTATCTTTTTTGCTAGCTTTAAGCTAGGCTTAGTTTTAGTTCCTATAAATGCTTTATTTGCATATGATGATGCAAAATATGTAATAGATAAAACTAAGCTACAATATATTATATTAGAAAAGGAATTTCAAAAAAATTTTAAATTTAATATTAATACAATAATTAAAGAAAAATTATTAGAAAATATCAAAAATAAATCAAAAGAATTTGAAACAAATATTATAAATTGTGATGATTTAGCAATAATATTATTTACTTCAGGGACTACAAGCAAACCAAAAGGCTGCAAATTGACTCACTATAATTTACTTTATGCAAGTCATTTTACTTCAGCTCAAATAGGTTTAAGGTGTCAAGATATTTTTGCTACTTCTATGCCAAATTGGCATATAGATTTACTCACAACTGCATTTATGCCAAGTCTTAGAGCCAATACTAGATTTATTTTACTCAATAGATTTTCTGCTAGAAGATTTTGGCAACAATTGGTATTTTTTAAAGCAAATGTTAGTGAAGTTGTTCCAAAAATGATAGAAATAATAAAATTACAAAAACCATTTTTTAGAGAAGATAAGCACAACCTAAGATTTTTATTATATTTTCTAAATATGAGCAATAAAAAATATCTTGAATTTAAAGCTAGATTTAAAACTGATCTCTTTACTAGCTATGGACTTAGTGAAAGCATAGTTGGTATTATTGGAGATAATCACTATGAAGAATTTAAATTCGGAAGTTTAGGTAAGGTTTATTTTGGTGTAGATGTAATTATTGCAAATAAAAAAGATAACAAACTAATACCATTAAAAGCTAATGAAATAGGTGAAATTTGTATAAAAGCAAGAATGGGTAAAGAAATTTTTGCAGGTTATTATGAAGATGAAAAAGCTAATAATGAAGCTTTTTGCGATGGTTATTTTCTAACTAAAGATTTAGGCTTTTATGATGAAGAAGGTTTCTTTTATTTTTATTCAAGAAACAAAGATTTAATTAAAATAAATGGAGAAAATGTAAGCGCTATTGAATTAGAAAATAAACTATGTGAACATGAGGCTATTAAAAACGCTTGTATTATAGCTGCATGTGATGACATTAGCTGTGATTTAATTATTGCTATTGTTGAACTAAATAATAATGAAGGTATTAGTTACAAACAAGATTCAAAAGATTTAATGAGTGCTATCTTAGATGAGAACTTAAAAAGCTTAAAAAAAGACATATTAAAAATTAACAATACTCTTACAAGTTTCAAAAGAATTAGAGATATTGTTTTTGTAAAAAATTTACCTTACAACCACATAGGTAAAGTTTGTAAAAATATTTTAGGAGAAGTTTATGGAAGAATTTGATGTGATTGTAGTGGGTGGTGGTATAAGTGGGCTTATTTGTGCTTATATACTAGCCCAAAAAGAATTAAGCGTAGTTTTATTTGAACGTGCAGATATAGGGACTAAAAATGTTTCTGGCGGAAGGCTTTATGCTCATACACTAAGAGACATTAAAGGATTAGAAGATTTTGACACTGCTTGTGAAAGAGCTATTATTTGTGAAAAATTAGGCTTTATGGATGACGAAAGTACTTTTATGATAGAAAGTAGAACTATACTTAGCGATGATAAATTTTCAAACTCTTATAGTGTGTTGCAAAATAAATTTTTAAATTATCTTTCTAATAAATGCGAAGAATTAGGAGTTATGATTGCTAGCAATGTTTTAGTAGATGATTTGTTAATTAGGTTAGAAAATGGCGAAATAACTAAATCAAGTTCATTAAATAGAACATTAAGGAACAATGAGAGCGTAATAGGTGTTAAAGCTGGTGAAGATGAAATGAATGCAAAATATGTAGTTTTAGCTGAAGGATTAAATTCTCTTCTTTCACAAAGCATTGATTTACATGCAAGTAATGATGGCAACAATAGTTTTATAGGCAAAAACTATGCATTAGGAATAAAAGAAGTGATTGAGCTTCCTGTTAGCTCAAGATTTGCTTTAAATGATAAAGAAGGATTAGCAGCACTTTACGCAGGAAAAGCTAGTGATTATTTAATGGGTGGTGGATTTTTATACACTAATGAAAATACTATTTCTCTTGGTTGTGTTATAGGACTTGGAAGAAATATGAATAAAAAAAGCTATGAAATATTTGAAGATTTTAAAAATCACCCAAGCATTGCTCCACTTATTAAAGATGGAAAAACTTTAGAATATAGTGCAAAATTAGTTCCTGAAGGTGGATTTAATGCGATGAGCAAATTAGGAGCCAATGGTGTTTTGGTAGTAGGAGATGCTGCTGGTTTTTGTATGAATCTTGGCTACACCGTACGTGGAATGGATTTAGCAATTATGTCAGCAAAAAATGCTGCTCTTGCTATATCAGCAGCCATTAATGATAATAAAAATGCTTTAGAAACTTATAAAGCTAACTTAGAAAAAGAAGGATCTTTTTTAGATTTCAAACAATTTAATCAAATAGGAGAATTCTTAGAGAATAACGAAAGAATGTTTAATGACTATCCAAAAGAATTAAATATTTTAATGAAAAGTCTATTTAAAATAGATGGCAAAAGCGAACCTATAAAAGCAAAAGTTATAAGGCTTATAAAATCAATCGGGGTTATCAATTTAATCAAAGATATATGGAAAGGAAGCAAAGTATTATGAATATTGATGAAAAATTAGGATTAAATAAATTTAATATTGATGAAGAAAATGCTCATATCATAATAAATGATATAGATAGCTCATTGGCAAAAGCATTATGCGATATTTGTCCTGCAAATTTATATAAATTAGAAGAAGATGTTCTAAAATTTGATTATGCTGGTTGCCTTGAATGTGGAACTTGTAAAATGGTATCTTGCATATATGCAAACCAAAAAAATGAAATAACAAGTACAATGGCAAGTGCAAATAACTGCGGAAAATTACTAAAACAATGGAAAGTTCCTAATGCAAGTTTTGGTGTAATATATAGATATGGATAAGTTTATAACTTATCCTTCTTCTTGAATAAATTCTGGAGTTGGTATATCTAAACTTTGTATAAGCTTATTTAATTCTTCATCCATATTACTTTCATAATAAGCCCAAGTTCCAACTCTTTTTACTTTTAACAAATTAGCTTCTTTTAATATTTTTAAATGCCTTGAGATTCTTGATTGACTCATATCAAACGACCTGCACATATCACAAACACATAAAGGTCCATTTTTGATTAAAAAAGCAGTAAGTGCTATTCTAGTCTCATCGTTAAGTGCTGAAATTCTTTTTAATAATTCTGTCATTTATTCTCCATATATATTTAATTAAATATATCATTATATATAATTTTTACTTTCAAATTGATTAAACTTATCTTATTATTAAAATTTTTATAATTATTGTATAAAATAGGAAACTTAATTCCTATTTTAAATTCCTAGACTATTTTATTATCTTGTAATAGTTTTTTAAATTCTTCTTTTAAAAATGGTTCTATTTCTTTATATGTTAAACGAACTTTTATATATCCACTAGCGTATGAAAATAATTCATAAGGACTATATGAAAATACTATTCCTAAATTATCAAAATAAAAATTATTTAATTCTAAAGGACTAAAAAATTTATTATCTTTTTCTGGATGTTTAGTTGTATTTTGAAAATCTCTTATTTTTTTAGATATTTTTTCTTTTAACTTATCTGTATCTTTAAAAGCTTCGTTTGATGAAATAATTTTACCTGTTTTATCTAAAATTGCATATTTTTTAAAATGTAAAGGATGGGCACCTTTATTGTCTTCTACTAAACTAAAACTTATACTCGTTACATCATTCTTAGCAAATATTACATCTTCTAATATTTCTAAAGTTCCAAAATGAGTTAAGCTTTGAGCAAAAAATTCATTTAAATTAAGTTCTTCTTTATTGTTTCCAGATAAATATCTAATCTTAAAATTACCATCGCTTGTGCCAATACTAATACTATCATATTTAACCCCAATTGATTTTGAAGCCTCATAATCTATATTATTTGTTATCGTATCATTACATGCAAAACATACATTATCTTGCATTATATTCATACCGCTAACAAACTCAACTTTATCTTTATGGTCGTTAATTGTAAAATATGCAGTTTTATCTTTATCTATCATTAAAAACCCAGCAGAATTTAAACTAAGTGCCAAAATACTTGAAATTAATACTTTTTTCATTTTATACTCCTTAAATAAAAATAGTATTTTATCCTAAGTTAATAACACTTAAAAATTTTAATTAATTTTGTTTCACGTGGAACATATTTTATAATAATCTAAATTTGTTCTAACCCGTTTTCACAATAACTTTTATCATTTAATAAAGTATTTAAATAAATTTTATGGTTCTGTTCTAAATTTCTTTCATTTTCTTTATGATATATATGATATGCTATTGCCTGATGTTTTAGTCTTTTTAATTTATAGCCCTTATTTAAGAACCTTATTACAAATTCACTATCTTCTCTTCCCCAACCTTCAAAATCATTATTAAATCCATTAATTGAAATAGCATCTTCTTTGTAAAAACCCATATTGCAACCACGAATACCTTTTATGTATATTTTTTTATCATTCGGTGTTTTTTGTGCTATTGATTTTAATTTTTTACAAATACTTTTATCAATTTTTGAGAAGTACTTAATTATTTTTGATAGAACATTAATTTTGTTTGCTTTAAATGTTCTTATATTTAATTCTATATTATCTTCTCTAATATCTTTTGAAATATTTTCCTTTAAACAAATTCTACTACCTTGTAAAAATACCCCTTTTTCAGCATTATTTTTATAATTTTTTATAAAATCATTATCTACAAGCATATCTGAATCAATAATAACTAAAAAATCTCCACTTGATATTTTTATAGCATTATTACGAGATCTTGCTAATCTAAATCCTAAATCTTCTTGATACGCATGTTTTAATATAACAGGATATTTACTAAACTTTTCAATTATATCCCAGTTATCTCCACCATCATCGGCTATAATTATTTCATCTGGTAATGTAGTCATTTTAAAGACATATTCAAGGCATCTTGTTAGTGCCACTTTGTCATTATAAGTTGTGATTATTAAAGAACAAGTTGGAATTTTTGCATCTTTTAATTTTGCATATTTAAAAAAAGAACCTAAAGCATTGCATAAACTTATTATAAATCCATTAAAACCATCTTTTATTCCTAATTTTAAAAAATAGAATTTAAAAAATGTAAAAAATCCGTGGCTTATAGCTTTAAAAGTACTAGTTTTTTTATTTTTATTATTTTGTGCATAAATTTCTGTATATCTTTGTAATTTTGTTATTAAATCATAAATTGAATTGAAAGCAAAATGGTGAAGATGGATATTGGTTTTTATTAATTGTGAATTATTTTTAATGATAATATTTTCATGAACATTAGCGTCATCATAATTAGTATGAGTTTTATTAAAAATCCTAACTATATAATCAGGATAAAACCCACAAGTTTTTATCCATTCGTTTTTATAATAATTTTTTCTATTTATTGCATAGATTTTTGTAATATCGCTAAAATCAAGATTTTTTAAAAGCTCTAAACTATTAAAATCTATTACTTCATCAGCATCAATACAAAAGACCCAGTCATTACTAGCTAAATTTACAGCAAATTGTTTTAATTTGCCAAATCCTATAAAAGGTGAGCTAAAAACTTTTACATTTTTAAATTCTTTTGCAATACTAACGCTGTTATCAGTACTTTCATTATCTACTAACACAATTTCATCAAAATCTGCTAAAGCATTTAAACAACGCTTTAAATTTTTTTCTTCATTTTTAGCGATAATGCAAACACTTATTTTCATTGACAACCTTCGCATTCAATGCTTCTATCGACAGGTTTATTATCTAGATGTTCGCTTGCTGGACTTTCACTTCTTAGATAATAACAAGATTTAAGTCCTAGTGAGTGAGCTAATGTATAAATACTATTTAAATACCCACCACTTGCTTTGTCAAGACTAACAAATATATTTAAGCTTTGTCCTTGGTCTATCCATTTTTGGCGAATTGCAGCAGCACGAACTAAATCTCTTTGGTCAAGCTCATAAGCTGTAACATAATATTGCCAGGTATCAAGACTTAGATTTGGTACGACATTAGGTATCATTCCACTTAAGTTTTGTTCAAACCATTTTCTTTTATACACAGGTTCAATTGTTTGAGTAGTTCCAACTAGAATTGATATACTAGAAGTTGGAGCTATTGCCATTAAATAGCCATTTCTCATACCTTGTTTGCTAACTTTCTTTCTTAAATTATTCCAATCACAATTTGATTGATTAAATAAATTATCTCCTAGTGTTAGCATTTTTGCATTATCGTTAGCGACATCAATAGGGAAAATTCCCTTACTCCAATTACTTCCTTCATATTCAGGATATACACCTTTTTCAACTGCTAAATCACTACTTGCACTTATAGCTTCATAAGATATATTTTCCATAATTTTATCAATTAATTCAAAGTGGTTGTTAGTTCCAAACATTATTCCCTTTTCTGCTAACATTTGTGCTTCACCCATAACACCTAAACCTATTGCACGAGATTTAAGGTTAGTGTTTTTTACTTTTGCGTGTGGATAAAAATTAAGTTCAATTACATTATCAAGCATTCTAATTGCTATTGGAACTACTCTTTTAATATCTTCTATACTATTAATTTTACTTAAATTTATACTAGCTAGATTACAAACTGCGGTTCTTCCTTCATCATATTCTTTTTCTACTATATAAACTTTTTTACCATTTAAAGTATCAAGGCTACTTAATTTTTTTGCAGTTTTTACTTGTGAATTATCAAGAGTTAAAATATCATTTTCTTCATAAATCTTTATACTACCATCTTCAAAAGTAGCTTTTATTTTATAATGATTTGGGTCTGTATTTTGAAAAATTTCTGTGCATAAATTAGAACTTCTAATAAGACCTGAATGAGAATTTGGATTAGCTTTATTAGCATTATCTTTAAAGCATAAAAACGGCATTCCACTTTCAAAATAATTTGTTAAAATCTTTTTCCAAAGCTCTTTTGCATCCATTACTTCTTTTACTATATTTTCATCTTTTTCAAGTCTTTCATACTCTAATTCAAATTCTTTTCCGTATAAATCACAAAGTTGTGGAGTATCAAATGGGTCAAATAAAGTCCATTTTCCATTTTCAGCAATTCTTTTCATAAATAAATCATTTATCCATAAAGCAGGGAATAATTCATGAGCTCTTCTTCTTTCTTCTCCGCTATTTTTTCTAAGGTCAATAAAATCACAAACATCCATATGCCAAGGCTCAATATAAACAGATATTGCACCTTTTCTTGTGCCTAATTGATCAACCGCTACAGCAATGTCATTTGTGATTTTTAAAAATGGAATAATTCCACCAGCTGCATTTTTATGTCCGTCTATACTACCACCCATAGCACGAACCTTACTCCAATCCCAGCCTATTCCACCACCAAATTTAGATAATAAAGCCATTTCTTTATAAGAATCAAAAATACCTTCTATATTATCAGGGGTTGAGCCGATATAACACGAACTTAATTGGTGTCTTGTTGTTCTTGCGTTACTTAAAGTTGGAGTTGCACACATAACTTCAAATTTGCTTATTAAATCATAGAATTTCTTAGCCCATTCTTGCCTATTTAATTCGTTTTGAGCTAAAAACATAGCTATTGCCATAAACATATGTTGTGGTAATTCAATAGGATTACCTTTGCTATCTTTAATTAAATATCTATCATAAAGGGTTTTAATACCTAAGTAAGTAAATTGTAAATCTCTTTCAGGTTTGATATAAGAATTTAAATCATCTAAGTCATATTTTTCTTTAAGACCTAAAAATAATCTTCCTGCTTTTTCTCCACGCTCAAAATATTCTCTTAAATGCACATATTCTTTTTGTGGATTAACTTTGTGATATAAATCATATAAAAATAATCTCGCAGCTACAAAAGTCCAATTAGGTCTATCTATATCTATTTTATCAACTGCTGTTTTTATTAAAGTATTTTGTATTTCTTCAGAAGTTATCATATCTCTAAATTGTATTTTAGCATCAACTTCTAGCTCACTTTGGCTTACATTATCAAGCCCTTCAGTTGCTAAAGTTGTATATTTTTTAATCTTAGATATGTCTAATTCTTCTACTCTACCTGTTCTTTTTACTACCTTCATGATTGATTATTTTTCCTTTGTGAATTTTAAAAAAGAATGTATTATAATAAGTAGATATATAATAAAGGTTAAAAAGAGTGGGATATTTATATAAAAAATTTTTTACTACAGAAAATAAAAAAGCTTATCAATTAGTTATGCAAAATTTAAATTACGATTTAAAAAAAGCACAAAGATTTTGTGATAAAAATCGTGTTATTATTTTTAAAAATAATGTTAGTAAAAAGCTAGAAAATACTTTAAATATAGAAGAAATAAATTTAACTGATATTGAAATATGTAAAAAGAATTCTATTATTTATGGAGAATATTATTTACTAATTTATGAATGCGTTAGTAATAATTTAAAACCAATTTTTGAAAATGAATATTTTGCAATTTTTAATAAACCAAGCGGAGTTTTATCACATCCTAATGGAAGAAATTGTGAGTATTCTTTAAATGATGAAATTTGGCAAAAATATGGAGAAAATGCAAGTGTAGCTCATAGACTTGACGCTGCTACAAGTGGTCTTATAATGGTAGCTAAAACAAAAACTGCCAATAAAGAATTAAAAGAACTTTTTTCAAAACAAAAAATACACAAAGAATATTTAGCATTAGTATGTGGTAATATTAAAAATGATTTTTGTGTTAGTGCAAGACTTAAAAATGATGATGATTTAAAAAATAAAATGCAAGTTTGTGTAGATGGCAAGATTTCACAATCTGAATTTATAGTTATCAAAAATTATCCTAAATATACACTTTTAAAAGCAATTCCACTAACAGGAAGACAACATCAATTAAGAGTGCATTTGCATTATGTAGGAAACAAAATCGCAGGGGATAATTTGTATGGACTTACTAACACACAAGCAAGAGATATTTTAGATAAGAAAATATCAAATATAAAAGAACTTTGTGGCGCAAGTAGGCTTTGTCTTCATTCTGCAAGATTAAAATTTACTTATAAAAATCAAGATTATGATTTTTTTAATGATGATATAGAAAATGAATTTTTAGGAGCAATTAAATGAATGGATTAGATATATTTCAATATTTATTTATGGGTATTGTTTGCATTGGTGGAATTATTGGAATGATTTTTATCATAATCAATGAAAAGAAAAAATAATGTTTCACGTGAAACTTTTTATCATTAGATTATTTTAATGTTTCACGTGGAACATTAAACTTATAATAAAATTAAAATTATTTACATACAAAATAAATTCATTAAACAAAAATTTTATTCTAAAACTTTGTTATAAATATAAATATAAAATATTTTATAAATTTTATTGAAGGAGAAAATATGAAAAAGATATTAATTTCTTTATTTTGTATAGGTGCATTAAATGCTAGTTCAATCAGTGAAATTGAAAAATTAAAACAAGAAAATGAAATTCTAAAACAAAGAATTGATGCTTTAGAAAATAAATTCTATGACCCGTTTGATGATTTTTTTAAAAGTTTTGATGCAATCAATAAACAACATATAAAAGCTTTAAATGAAATCAAAAAATCAATGGAAGATGATTTTAAAAACTACAAATCAAATTCTAATTACTCAAGTTATTTTCAAATCAACAATATCATATCTTATATGAAACAAACTTCACAAAATATAGATAATAAAACCAATTCAAAAATAGAAATAAAAACATATAACGAAAACACAAAAAAGGAATATTTATTAAAAGATATTATAAAAGATTTTGATACTTTTAAGGTGTATTTTAATTCAAAAAATCTTGATAAAAATATAGAATTAGATAAATTCTATATTAGCAGTAATGGTTTTGTATTCTTATCAAAGGATTTTAAAAATCAAATTATTATTAATTTTGAAGATATGAAAATTTATTTAAAAGATGAATTTTTAAAAGAACTTTCTTTATAAATTCACAAACCCTATTTTATAAATAGGGTTAAACTTTAAAATATATTAAAATATAAATTTAATTACCGATATATTAGTATAATCAGTAACTAAACATAAAGGTAAATTATGAAGCAATCACTTCTATTAGAATTAATCTATCCACTTCCTGCGGCAACACTTGGTTTTGAACTTTTAGTATTTTTAGGTTCAATATATTTTAAAAAACTAAATATCACTTTTATAACATTGTTATTTTTAGCTAGTAGGATATTATTTATTTTTATGGATTTTCAACAAGCCCACGCATATATTTCACTATTTTCACCGATTGTATTTGCAATATTATTAACGCTTAAAAAAGATTATCTTTCTACAAAGAGATTAATTCCTGCTTATTTAGTAGTATTGTTTTATATCTTAATTGGTATATTTATTAAAGATTACCAATTCATATCGTATTTACATAATTTAAACTTTATAAATCTTACTTATGCTTATTCAGATTTTTCTTTTTGCTTATTTTTAGTTTTAATGATTTATGTTGTAATTCTTAGAAAAATTAAAAATTTTGAATGTTTCTTGCAAGGTGCATATATTGCAGCCTATTTTCAATTTATATTCTACAATAGCCTTCAATTTTATAATTTAAGTTATTTTGAATTAGGCTCATTTATATTCTTAGCTGCTATTGGTTATCAAGGATATAAACTAGCGTTTTATGATTCACTAACTAATGTTTATAACAGAAGAGCTTATGATACTACTGAAGTAAAAAATAAAGATGTAATTGCTGTAGTTGATATAGATTTTTTTAAAAAGATTAATGATACTTACGGGCATGATGTAGGAGATATTATTTTAAGAAGTCTTGCAAGTATTTTGAAACAATATTCAAAAACTTATCGTTATGGTGGAGAAGAATTTGTTTTAATTTTTAAAGAATATGATTTTTATAAGTGTGTTAGCTTACTTGAAAACCTTAGAAACGAAGTGCAAAATCATACTTTTAAGGCTAAAAATCACGAAATAAAACTAACTATTAGTATAGGTGTTAGTTTGGTTACAAACTCTAAATTTGGAGCGTTTGAAACTGCTGATAATAGACTTTATAAAGCTAAACAAACAGGAAGAAATAAAACTATATTTGAATAACCAAAGTCATATTAAATTCTTTAATAAATTTATTATTTATACTAAGTTTGTGAGTATATTTATTTTTATAAAATTACTTAAAAGCTAATAATATTTGAAAACCTTATTTTAAATCCTATAAATTAGAATTTAAAATAAGAAAATTCAATGTTTAAAACTCAAATCTAATACTTGCATTAATATTATAATCAATATTTAAATTCCCACTAAAAGTCTTTTCAGCTTCTATATTTAATCCTAATTTTTTACTAATATTTTTATTAAGTCCTATACTTGCAAAACCTCTTTTATCTTTCTTCGCTCCACTAAAAGCAAAAGAACTAATCCCATCACTAACTAAAAAATCAGGATTATTAGTTAAATCAAATATTCCACCAATTCCAGCTCTTAATATTGTATTATTAATATCTACTCCAGTATAAACTGCTGCTTTTGATACCATTAAAACTTTTGAAGAAGATGTAATATTGACATTTGATACTTGAGATAAATTGCCAAATTGAATTACTTTTTCACCTTTAATATCAGTCTTTGGGATATAATTTGCAATCAATTCTAAACTAGGCTCTAAATAAAATTCATCACCAAATCTATAACCTAATTCAGCACTTGCTATTATACCTGTTCCTTTACTTGTAGAATTGCCTAAAAATGTATCGTTTTTAAACTCGCTTTTATAATGATTTGTTTTAAAAGTAGCATCTAAGAAAAATCCATTATTATAAACATTACTAACATACACTCCAAAACCATAATTATTAATTTTTGAATTAGTAGTATTATCAGTGGTTGTTTTACCGATATTTAGCATAATTCCTGCATAAGTATCAAAATCATTATTATTTATGATTTTGTCAGCACCTAATTGTATTTCATTGGCTTTTATAGAAGTATTTTTTATACTACCTTTATTTATATATCCACGAATCCAAATTCCTGCATTGTTATTAGTAAAACTTCTTAATTCTCCTAAACGCTTATTAAGATTATTATATTCAAACACTTGAGAAAAATAAAATTGCGAAGTCATTAATTTAGCTGATTCTAAAGCTTTTTCATTTTTACCTGTTACCATTAATTTGATAGCTTCTTTTTGTTCTTCTAATGCTATTTCAAATTTTTCTTCATCAGTCTTAGGCTCACTTGGTTTAATAGGATTTACAGGTTTTAAATCTATCCAAGGAATGTTTGGTTTGATTTCAGGTTTTGCTTCTTCGTTAGGATTAGGTTTAATATTTTCATTAGGATTTATAGGAGTTTCTGGTGTAACTTCTGGCTTAATATCAGGTTTTATTTCTGGCTCACTTGGTTTAGTATCTTCAATATTTGGCGGGGTTGTTGGTTTAATAGGATTTGCAGGTTTTAAATCTATCCAAGGAATGCTTTTATTATCAAAATTAGCTACTAAAATTCCAATATTATTTTGACTTTTATCTTTATTAGTTGTTTCATTTGATAATTGATTAGCTTCTACACTAGTTTTTATAGTATCTTTAATATCTGCATATTCATTAATTTTAGATGTATCAGTAATTAAATTATTAATAGCTGATATATCTAATTTCTTTGAATTAAATTCTAAATCATCAAAATTCATATTTTTATTATTTGTTAAAGCATATACTAAATATCTATCATTACCATTTATTATTTCCTTTTTACTCAAATAACTATTAGCTAAAGCAAATTCACTAATACCTGAATAAAATTTCAAATCTTTAATAAAGCTATTAATATTCGCATTACCATTTCCAACTTTTAAAATAGCTAAAGGTAAATTAGAATTTAAATTATTAACTTTATAAGTTCCATTACTATCTTTAGTTAAAGCTGTTAAGATACCAAAATTATTATCAATCCCACTTGTACTAATTTTTGAAATAATTGCTCCATCATAATTATTGTTACTTAAATAAAAAGTAGAATTACTAACATTTAAATTATTTACACTAAATGCACCTAATATTCTTGAATTATTAGCTGTAAGATTATTAATAATTTTTTTATTATTATTTAAATCATAAGTATTACCTATTAAAGTAGTCCCTACTAATTCAATATTAATATTATTTGAACTTTTAATACCCATATTTATTAAAGAATTTGTAGCTTTTAAATAACCATTATTAATAATTACATTTGCCTTATTATCATATTTTTCACCTAATTTAGCTCCATTTAAAACAAATGAATTACCTTCATAATTATTTATAGAATTTAACAAAGTTGAATTAGTTAAATTGATATCTTTAGCTTTAAAACCATTTTTAAATACTGATGAATCAAAATCAGTTAAATTATTATTTAAACCTTTTGCTTCTAAATAATTATTCAAATATGACTTAGTAGTATATATACCACCATACTCATTAGTAACTTTTCCACCTATTAAAGAATTATTTATTTTAATATCTGTAACACCTTTAGAATTTAATATATCAATTTCTTTACCATTTATAATATTACCTGTAATAAAAGAATTATTTATATCAAATTTCTTATTTCCTAAAGCTTTTATATTTGAAGATAAATTACCTATTAAATAAACTTTATCTATATTAATATTTTCACTATTTTCAATATTTGAAGCAGTAGTATATATCCAAGTTTTAAAAGGTGTATCATTTTTAGTATTTGGATCATTATAAGTATTTTTTAATAAATTTATATTATTTAAGGCTATAAAATCTTTATTAGTAATTCCTTTAATTGTTAAATTTTTTGAATTAATTGTCCCTATAATATGTGTTCCATTATTAATTGGTTTATTAGAAATATTAGCCCATTCCGTATCAAAAATAGTATCATCAATTATAACTTCATCATTTGATGAAATTGCACCTGCACTAGAATTGCTGATTATATTTGTTGAAGTAAGAGTAATTTTTGACTTATCATATCAAAAGTAACACTAGTAAGTGGAGCAGAAAAACTATCTCCTTGTTTATTAGCCTTAATAGTACTACTAATTAAATGCAATTCTCCTTTTTTAATATTAATAGCCGAAGCTGCTTTATATCCTCCATAACCACCTGGAGTTGCTTGACCATTTTCTAAATATGAATTATATAATTTTGCTTTTCCACCTTGTAATTCAATAGCATATTCGTTATCAATATCTTGAAAAGGACTAATAATTATTCCACCTTTTCCAATAAAAGTAGAACCATAATCTATAAAATTACCACTATTTAAAGTTATTTTGTCATAAAAATGTAAGTGATAATCTTTATTTAAGAAACTATTTGTTACAAATGTAGCATTATTAAAAGTAATTGGGGTATAAACAATTGCATTATTTTTTGCATTATTTTTCAATGTTATATTTAAATTATTATTAATTGTTAAAGCTCTAGACTTATTTAAAGCTTCACTAGTTCCTGTAATATCAGCATTAATATTACTAATATCTTCTCCTTTTGGTAAGTTTATAAAACCATCAGCAAAAGCTGGTAAAAATAATATATTTATTAAAATTATTGATTTTTTCATTTTAAACCTTTTTTTAAAACAATAAAATAAAATTGAGTTATTCTAAAATATTAAATATAAATATTAGAAATATTTAGCTGAATTGTAGGGCTAGGTTTGAAATAATTTTTTTGCAAACTATAATGAATATTGACGCATTCATTTTCAAATGGGATAAAATCACAATTAAAACAAATCGCTTCAAAAGTTAAATTATTTTGAGTAAAAGTGCATTTTAAGTGCTTTTCGTTTAATAAAACTAGATTTTTAATAATTACGCCTTTACTTATAAAAAATGGCTTTTCATTACCTTGCCCAAAAGGCTCAAAATCACTTAAAATATCTAATAATTCCATATCAATTTCGCTAAATTCTAACTCGCCTAAAGTATTAGTAGTATCACAAAAATCAATATCATTATAATTAAGTTCTAAATTATTTAGCCTTGTTTTAAATTCTTTTAAATGTTCAACCTTTAAAGCAAGTCCAGCAGCTCCTTTATGTCCGCCGTAATTAGTCAAAATATCGCTAACATTTGATAAAAGCTCTAAAATATCAAGCTCTGCTACGCTTCTAGCACTTCCTTTTGCTAAGTCATCTTCAATATTAAAAACAAAACTAGGTTTATTAAATTGTTTAGCTAAACGACCTGCAACTATGCCTAAAATACCCTTATGCCAATTCTTAGAATAAGCTATGATTACTTTATCATTTTCGTTTGCAAATTCTATACTTTCTAAAAAACTTTGCTTTTCTTGTTCTTTTCTATCTTGGTTTAATTTTTCTATTATTTCTAATAAATTCTTAGCTTCATTAAGACTTTTTGCTCTTAAAAATTTATAAGAAATACTAGCATCATCCATTCTTCCACTAGCATTTAATAATGGTGCTATTAAAAATGGAATACTCTCATAATCAAAGAATTTCTTTTTATATTTTTCTTTTAAAACTACAAAAGCAGGACGATTTAATTTATTTAACTCTTTTAAGCCATAGCGAACTAATATATGATTTAAATCATTTAAATTCATCATATCAGCAACAATTGCAATACACAATAAATCTAAAAAACTAGCCATATTGTATTCTATATCTAATTCTTTTTTAATAGCCCCACATAGCCACCAAGCTACTTGCGCCCCGCAAATCTCACAATTAATATGCTTAGAAAACTCACAATCATCTCTTTTTGGATTAATTACAGCATAAGCATTTGGTAAAGTATCTCCTGGGGTGTGATGATCGCTTATTATTAAATCTATACCTAATTCTTTACATTTATTTGCAGCTTCATAAGCTACTATTCCATTATCAACCGTGATTATTAAACTAGCGTCTAAATTACTCACTATATCTTCGCTAATTCCGTATCCATCGCTAAAACGATTTGGAATTTTAACAATTATTTCTACACCTAAATTAGCAAAAAATTCACTCATAATAGTAGAAGATACTATGCCATCTACATCATAATCTCCTACTACTGCTATTTTTTCTTTATTTTTTATTGCCTTAGCTATTCTAATTGCTGCTTTATTCATATCCTTAAAGGTATGAGGTTTTGGAATAGTGCTAAGGCTTTTATGAAAATCGTTTTTAAATCTATCTTCTAAAACCTGCTTAATTTTAGTTTTATTTAGTGCAAGCATTGTCTAATAAAGCCTAAGATGACAGGATTTGCTTTAGTTAGCCTTGAAGTAAATTCAGGATGATATTGAACGGCTACGAAGAAATCATTATTTGTATTTTCAATAGCTTCAATAAGTCCATTTGATTCTCCACTAATAATAAGTCCATTTTGCTCGTATAAATCACGATATTTTGAGTTAGCTTCATAGCGATGGCGATGTCTTTCATAAGCTACTTTAGAATTATATAACTTACTTAAAAGTGTGCCTTCTTTTATATTGCAAACATATTCGCCAAGTCTTAAAGTCCCACCTAATGGAGTTTTTATTGTTCTGATTTCTTTTGAACCTGATTGATTAATAAATTCATCAATTAAATAAACAATAGGATTTTTAGTATTCTCATCAAATTCAGTTGAGTTAGCATCATCAAGTTTTATAACATTTCTAGCAAATTCAATTAAACTAAGCTGCATTCCAAGACAAATTCCTAAAAATGGGATATTATTTTCACGAGCGTATTTAATAGCCTTTATTTTACCTTCAACACCACGCTGTCCAAATCCACCAGCTACAAGTATTCCATCATTTCCAGCTAAATCATTTTCATCTTTTAATTCTTCGCTATCTATCCAATTAATTTCTACTTTTGTATCAAGATTTGCACCTGCGTGAATTAGTGCTTCTGTTAAAGATTTATAACTTTCTTTTAAATCTATATATTTTCCTACGAAAGCAATTTTAACTTTTTTGCTTGGATTAATTATTTTTTCTGTTAATGCTTCATACTCTTTTAAATTAGGAGTTTTTAGCTTTAGATTTAAATGTTTTGCAATAGGTAAAAGTATATTTTGCTCTAAAAATTTAAGTGGAATTTGATATATGCTTTTTGCATCAATACTTTCTATTACACAATCAATTTCTACACCACAACTCTTTGCAATTTTTTCTTTTATTTCATCGCCTAGTGGGATTTCACTACGAGCTATTATCATATCAGGACTAATACCTATTCTTCTTAATTCTCCAACTGAATGTTGGGTTGGTTTAGTTTTTAATTCTCCTGCTACTTTTATAAAAGGAACAAGAGTTAAATGTGCGTAAAATACATTATTTTTTCCGTATTTAAGTCCTAAAGAACGAATTGCTTCAAGGAATGGTAAGCCTTCAATATCTCCAACCGTTCCACCGATTTCTACTACTAAAACATCTTGATTTAAAGCTGCTGCTTCCATTCTACTAGCAATTTCGCCTACAATGTGTGGAATTACTTGAATAGTTTTACCTAGATATTCTCCACGGCGTTCTTTTTCAATTACGCTTTGATATACTTTTCCTGTAGTAAAGTTATTAAGATGAGTTAAATCTTCATCTAAAAATCTTTCATAATGTCCTAAATCAAGGTCAGTTTCTGCACCATCTTTTGTAACAAAAACTTCTCCGTGTTCAAGTGGGCTCATAGTTCCTGGGTCAATATTTATATAAGGGTCAGCCTTTAAAATACTTACCTTTAATCCACTTTGTTTTAATAAACTTGCAATGCTAGCTGCTGCAATTCCTTTACCAAGTGAGCTTAAAACTCCACCTGTTACAAATATAAATTTAGCCATACTTTTTCCTATCAGTTTTTTTTATTGTATATAATTTTAATAACCAATCAAATAACTTCGTTTTTTAAAAATTCTAAAACCCTAATTTGTGCGAAATCTTCAATTTCTTCTTCGCCTTCTTTAATTGATTTTTTCAATACTAATCTATCAAGTTGAACGAAATTAATTTTTCGCTTTAGTTTTGGATTTTGTTTAGTTAATTTTTTAATTCCTTTAAGTATATTATCAACTCCCATTGTATCTTGTTTAATATATTTTATATATTGATAAATGGTCGCTAAAAATATTCTTCTTTTGATTTCTTTTTTATAGATTTCTTTTGAGAGTTGTTCTATTTTTCGCTTTAAATCTTGTCTTTCATCTTTAACAACTCCTGCAATACAAGAAATTAATTTAGCTCTTAAATCAAAAGAATTATTAACTCCTATAAAAGTAATTCTTAAATTCGCTAAAAAAATATAAATTAAATCTAATTTCATTTACCCTCTATTAAGTCATTTTATCTTAAAATGCGTTTTCTCAAGTCAAGCCTTGTGCAATGTTTGTAAAAAGCAGAGCTTCAGGATGGGAACATAGCAGAGCACTTTTTATGAGTGTGTGCCGCAAGTCTCTTGGCTTGGGTTTGTAAAAAACTCTTCAAATTCTTTTAACATTTCATAAAAATTTACTTCACCAATTTTAGGATTTTCTTTAAAATCATTTAAAATCTTTGAATAACCATTTTTTAAATCCTTAGATTTAACGCCGTAATAATTAGAAATGATTGCTTCTAAAAAAGCTCCAGTTTTATCACAAGCTTTAAGCATTTTTCCATCAATTGTATTAAAACAATCTTCATTATAATCGTTAGGATTTTGAATAATTTTTACATTTTCTTTATTTATTCTATTTTTAAATTCATCTTTTTTAATCTTACCATCTTCATTATAAATTCCTAAAAGATAAGCAAATTCAGCTCTTATATTATTAGGCACAAAAGGTAAAATCTTTTCATCAATTAATTTAAGCTCATAATCACTTATTATCTCACTAAGCCCATCAATTCCGTATTTAACAGGTGTAATAATATCTCTTGTAAGACTTTCTGGTAAATCGTGAAAAATCGCACAAAAGAAGTTGCTAATAAATCTAGTATCACAAGCTTTTATTTTAAGACAATAAAAATAGCTTAAAACAGCTACTACTAACATATGTCCTAAAACACTTGTTTCAGGAATTCTAGGAGTTTGAGCCCAACGCTTTTGAAATCTTAAACGACCACTTAAATCAATTACCTTAGCTAATTTTTGATTTAATGATATTTTTTGAACTGCTAAAATTTCTAAATAATCTTCTAATTCTTCATCTAATTTAGCTTTAATTTCTTCATAATTACTAACATTTGGATATATGAATGAAAATTCATATCTAGTTGATAAATACCCTGCTGCTTTTAAAATAAATTTTTCTTTTTCATGAGTTTTATCATTATAATAATTATTAAAAATTTTTAAAAAATCATCGTTTTTATTGATTAAACTAAATTGTTTTTGTATCCATTCATCTAATTCTTTTTGTTTTGTTTTTTTGATTTCATTTAATACATCAGGACGAATATCAGTAACTATTACACGAGAAATAAACTCAACAACAATAGCATCAAGTAAAAATCTCATATCAATGTCTTTTTCACTTTTTGCTAAAAAATAAGCAATAATAGCCTTATGAGCTTGTTTATCAAGTTCAACTAAATTACAAATTCTAGGAAAATCATTCCATCTTGAAATTGAAGCAGCCTTAAAAATATGTAAAACAAGCTCTGGGCTAATCATTATTTATCCTTTTTATCTTTTTTCTTTTCTTTTTTAATTTCCGTATCAGAGCAGCACTCAATCACCGTATGAACATTACCACGAGGATTAAAATCTCCAACTAATTTAATATATTTTGGTTTTAAACGCTTTTTAAGAGTATTATAAATCTTATTTATACTATCTTCGTGGCTTATGTTTTTGTTATAAAATGAATTAACATAAAGTTTAATTGCTTTAAGTTCAACTACCCATTTATTAGGTATATATTCTAAATATAATGTTGCAAAATCAGGATAACCACTTCTTGGGCAAAGACAAGCAAATTCAGGTAGAGTTATTTTAATAACATAATCATTTTTTTGCTTATTTTCCCAACGCTCTAATTTTTTACCTTTAATTTTTTTTATTTCTTTTTGTCCGTATTTTAATTTTTCTTTCATTTCATCTCCTTAAGATTTTTGTCCTTATAAAATAAAAAGCCTTGATAATAATCAAATTTAATATCTTTTGTTAAATCAAGTAGATTTTTATTATCAATAAATCTCATAATAGTTTTGATATTTAGGCTTTTACATAAATTAAATAAATTTTCATAAATTATAAAATATTTTTCATTTTTTACATTTTTATTAAACTCAATATCAAAAATACCAAATTCAAATTCTAATCGTTTTAAATATTCTAAAGAACTAGGCGAACCTATACGATTTAGGGCAAAATTGATATTAATTTCTCTATATTCTTTTATTATTTCTTCAAATCTTGGCATATCATAATAAACATCATTTTCAAAAAATTCAAAAATAATTTTCCCATTTGTATTAGGGTGCTTAATAAAATATTCTCCTAAATAAAATAAGAAATTTAAATTCCTTAAAAAATCAGGAGATATTTTAATAATAATCCTATTATCAAAATGATATTCTTTCGCTAAAAGTTCTAAAAGATTTTTATAATAATTAAATTCTAAATTATTTTTAATAATTATTTCTTCTAATTTTGCTTGAGATATTTTCTCTGGATAATCTGAATTAATCCTATAATTTAAATAATATATTTCTTCTTCGCCTTCTAGCCTTTGGATTTTTAAGAAAAAATCACTCTTATTTATAGAGCTTACAACACTATTAGTAATGATATTTTCAGTAGCTACATCTACATCATCTTTTAATCTATTTTGTGCTTCTAAATAAAGTTTATTAAAATTAATACTTGATTTTATAATAGAATAATAACACTTAAAATCAACTCCATCTATTCTTTCTCTTTTAATTTCTAAAAATATTTTTTTAATTTCGTGTTGCAAGGTTTTATGCTTTGAACTACTTAAAATCATAAAATCAGCAGTAGTAATCCTACCTATTATTAGATTTTCATCCCACGCATAGAATTTATCAATTAATTTTTTCAATAATCTATCACTTTTATTAAACCCTAGCATTAATTTAATTTCGTTTATATTAGAAATTGTAAAAAACACTATAAAATCATCATTATTTAGATATTTTGTAAATTCACTTTGTAATAAAGTCCCAGTTTTTTCATCAATTACATTATGCTTTACTGATTTATAAATTACAAAAACAAAATAATAAAAATACAAAAATATAAAACATAAAATTACTAATATATCTAATGGTTTAAAAACTATTTCGTTAAATTCTTGCAAATATACAAAAGCAAAAACTAATAGTAATAAAGGCATAATGAGCTTAATAGCTGCATCTTGCCTATTTTTTCTTTCAATTTTTTTACTAATTGTCATATATCTAAGTGTTTTACATCTTTAGCGTGTGCTTGAATATATTCACGGCGAGGCTCAACTTCATCTCCCATAAATAAATTAAACACTCCACTAGCCCTATCAAAATCATCAACACTAATTTGAATTAAACGGCGATTTTCAGGGTCCATTGTAGTTTCCCATAATTGTTCTGGGTTCATCTCACCAAGACCTTTATAACGCTGAATATAAGTTCCTTTTTTAGCATTTTTTTCAACTTCATCAAGAACTTCTAAGAAATCTTTATCATTAAAAATATTTCTTTCTTCAATTTTTTTATAAATATAAGAAGCTTCTTCAAAATATGGACTATAAAATAAATCATTATTTACAACTATTTCTTCTAAACCATTTTGAGTTTGAACATAGATTTTAATCTCATCTTCACTAAGATAATGATTTAATATATTAAATCCTTTTGCTTCTAAAAATTCTTTTGATACTTTAAAAATTTCTTGCATATTAAGAGCTAAAATATCAGGATTTTCAACATAATGTCTAATTAATTCAATCACATTAAAGCGTTTTTTAAGCTCATTTAAAATACTTCTATAAGCTGCTACAACCTTTAAGAAGTCTTTTAAATCATTTGTTCCAATTCCACTAAATTCTAAATTCTCAACTCCAGTTTCAATCAAATAATCATTTAAAGCTTTTTCATCTTTTAAATATATTTCTTTTCTTTGACCTTTTTTATAGCGATATAATGGTGGTTGAGCTAAATATACATGTCCATTTCTAATTAATTCTTGCATAAATCTAAAGAAAAATGTAAGAATTAGAGTTTGAATATGAGAACCATCAACATCAGCATCTGTCATAATGATAATTTTATGGTATCTTAATTTTTCTATATCAAAATCATCGCCTATTCCACAACCAAATGCCGTAATCATATTTTTAATTTCATCAGATTTTAAGATTTTATCAAGGTGTGATTTTTCAACATTTAAGATTTTTCCTTTTAAAGGTAAAATCGCTTGAAATTCCCTATTTCTTCCTTGTTTAGCAGAACCACCCGCACTATCGCCCTCTACTAAATATATTTCTCTAATTTCAGGGTCTTTTGAAGAACAATCAGCTAATTTTCCAGGTAAAGTCCCTACACTTATGCTTTCTTTTTTACGAGTTAATTCTCTTGCTTTTTTTGCTGCTTCACGACCTCTTGCAGCCATTAAAGCTTTATTCATAATAGCACGAGCATCATTTGGATTTTCTTCAAAGAATTTAGTTAAAGCATCGTTTGTAATTTTATTTACTATACCACGAACATAAGAACTACCTAATTTACCTTTAGTTTGTCCTTCAAATTGTGGTTCAGGAACTTTTACACTAACTATTGCAATAAGCCCTTCTTTAGTATCTTCGCCTGTTATTTTTATATCTTTTTCTCTAGCGGCTGCATTTGCTTCAATATAACTTGTAATTACTTTTGTAAGCCCCATTCTAAAGCCTGCTTCGTGAGTTCCACCATCTGCGGTTTTAATGTTATTTACGAATGAAAATAAAGTCTCACTATAAGTATCATTATACATTAGTGCAATATCTACAACTACATCTTCTGCTTCATCATTAAATGCAATTACATTTGTAACAGCTTCTTTTTTATTTAAATCAGTTACAAATTGAGAAATACCACCATCATAATGATAAGTTTCGCTTTTACCATTTCTTTGGTCTTTAAAATTAATAGTAATTTGTGGATTTAGATATGCTAATTCACGAAATCTCTTAGCTAAAGTATCATAATCAAATTCAACTACTTCAAATATCTCAGGGTCAGGGAAAAACTCTATGCTAGTTCCTGTGCGATTAGTTGTTTTAATTATTTCTAGCTCACTTGTTGGAATACCTTTAGAAAATTCTTGTCTATGAGTATTTCCATCTCTTTTAACTGTTGCAATTAATTTAGATGAAAGTGCATTTACAACCGATACACCAACGCCGTGCAAACCACCACTAACCTTATAAGTATCTTTATCAAATTTTCCACCAGCGTGAAGAACGGTTAAAACAACGGTTAGAGTTGAGATATTTTCAGTTGGGTGAATTCCAACAGGAATTCCACGACCATTATCAGTAACTATACAAGAACCTTCTTTGGTAATTTCAATATCAATAGTATTACAAAAGCCAGCCATAGCTTCATCAATAGAGTTATCAACTACTTCATAAACCATATGATGAAGACCATTAAAGTTAGTATCGCCAATATACATTCCAGGGCGTTTTCTAACTGCTTCTAGTCCTTTTAATACTTTAATTTTACTTTCTGCATAATTTTCTTGCATTATTTATCCTTAGTTTTTATTTGCTGATATTAGTGATAAGAAATTTTTACTTTCTAAAACAACAGGAGCTGCTGATGAATAGAATTTAAATGTGAAATATTCATTTTCATTTAAATGTAAAAAATCCATCATATGTTTGTTCGTAAGATTTATTTCAAATTTATCTTCTATAGTAATATTTGTTTCTAGCTCACTTGTAGCATTTGTTTCGTTAAAATCATCACTTAAAGCATTATTTTTAAATGTGATTTTACCGGTTTCAAATTCTATTTGACATTTTGTGCAAACTGCACTTAGTTTTTTTATTTCATTTAAAAAGTCTTCGTTTTTAATGATAATTTCATTTGTAGGTAATTTATGTGGCATTACTTCAACATATCTTAAAAAATCAATAGTTGCTAATTTTGTAAAGAATTTAAAATTATCATTTTCAATGATTAAATAATTATTTGTTTTATAAACCCTTACTTCTTCATTTAATAATTTTTGTAGTTCTTGAGCTGATTTTTTTGTAATTATTAATCTTTGTTCGTATTCATTTTGAGCTATGAATGAATATTTGTGAATTCTTTTAGAATCGCTTCCTACAAAAACAATGCTATCTTTTAAAATATCTATATAACAGCAATTAAATTGAAAAGAAATACCATTATTATCAACAGCAGGTAAAATCATTTTAAAGCCGATATTTAGTTCTTTTGCACTTATTAAAATAGGTGTTTTGCTATTTTCATCTTCTAAGAAAGAAAAATTATTTTCACTATTTATTGGCAATGAAAAATTAGTTTTATTTTGAGTAATTTTGATAGATTTTTCTAATTTTTTGATTTTAATATCACTATTATCAAGGCTTTTTAAAATATCAATTAATTTTTTAGCATTGATAAAAATTTGTCCTTCATTTATGATATTACATTCTTGGATTTTATATTCAATTCCTATTTCACTATCACTTGCTCTTAAAATTAATTCATTGTTATAAGCTAATAATAAAATATTAGAATTTAAACTTGTATTATCTTTTTTCTCAACATAATTGCTAACTATTAAAGCTATATTTTCTAATCTCTTTTTGTCTATTTGTATTTCCATATTCTTCCTTTTTCGCTTTATTATATTTAATAATCTTTATTTTTTGAGTTTATTATTTTATTTTTTAAATGTTCTACTAGGCTTCTAAAATCATCATCAAGACATATCATTTCATTTATTTTTTTAATATGTTTTGAAATAGCACTATGGTCTTTCATTTGAAAATGAGTTGCTATTTGGCTTACTGAATTTGAAATTAATTCTTTAGTTAAAAATATAACTATTCTTTTAGCTTTTACTATTTCTTGTTTTTTAGAACTTGATTTTATTTCGCTTATTTTTACATTTAATTCTGAACTTACTATATCAAAAATATCTTCAATTTCAATATTTGATTGATTTTCTTTAATGTATTCTTTTATTTGATTTTTTAAATCATCTAAGGTTATTTTTTGTTTTCTTATACTTTGAAAAGCGTAAATATAATTTATAATTCCTTCTAAATCCCTTACATTTTCACCTATATAATTAGCAATAGTATTAATCATTTCATCATTTAATTCTATATCATATACAAGGCTTTTTTTCTTAATAATTGCTTTTTTGGTTTCTATATCAGGGACACTAATATTTGCAAGAACTCCTTTATTAAATCTTGATTTTAATCTATCTTCAATTCCATTTAAATTTATAGGAGCTACATCTGAAGTCATTATTATTTGACCATTTCTTTCTACTATATCATTAAAGATATGAAAGAATTCTTCTTGTATTTTATCAGTAGTGCCTAAGAACTGAATATCATCAATTAATAATAAATCACAATCTTTATATTCACTATTAAAACTATCAAATTTATTTGCTAATATTGCATTTTGATAGTCTTTCATAAAACCTTTTGAAGTTTTATATATTACTTTTTTTCCAAGTTCTAAACATTCATGCCCACTAGCTTGTAATAAGTGAGTTTTTCCTAAACCTGTATTTGAATATATAAAAATTGGATTAAAGTCTTTTCCAAATTTATTTTCATCTGTTATTGCTTTACAAATTCTATAAGCAAACTCATTACTTTGTCCTACTATGAAATTATCAAAAGTAAGGCTTTGATTTAATATTGAAATTTGTTTTTTAGCTACTATTGGTTGAGTTTCTTGTGGTTTGTTTATTTTTTCATTATTTACTTGAATTGTAATTTTATATTTTTTACTATTTGTTTTTTCTGCTATTTTTTCTAATATACTTTGGTATTTTGTTTGAATATGTTTAGCTATGAATTGATTAGGTGCATTTAGAATTATTTCATTATTTTTGCTTTCATTAATTTGTAAAATTTCAAAATAATTTTTATATTGATTTTCTCCAATTAATACTTTTAATTCTTCTAGAATTTTATTTAACATTTATTCCTCTTTTTTGTTATTACCTTTGATGATGTGAAAATCTAGTAATATTTGTTTAAAAATATTTAAAACACCTATATATCAATGCTTTTAATAGTGAAAAAATATACCAAAAATATACAAACAATTTACAATATTTCATCATAAATTTCACAAGCTCTTTAAAAAATTCTTTAATTTAGTGAAATTTTTTTATGAATTTTTATTGTAATTTTTAAAATTCTTATAAATTTTCGTGAAATTCTATAAAAATCAGTTTATGTGAAATTCTATTTCATTAAGAAATTTATCGTAATAATAAGCATTTCATAAAAAAATAATTTTAAATTTCACAAGGATTTCACATATGAAAATTTTAGGATTTGACCCAGGAACTAGATTTTGTGGATATTGCCTTTTAGAAAAAAATGGCAGCACAAATACTCTTTTAGAAGCAGGTCTAATAAGATTTAAGAGTAAAGAATTAATAGATAATATTTTAGAATTAAACGAAGCTTTAGAAATGATTTTTAAAAAAGTTCCAAATGCTAGTGTGGCGGTTGAAAATATATTTTTTGCTTATAATCCGCAAAGTGTTTTAAAACTCGCACAATTTCGTGGAGCAATGCTACTTAAAATCTTACAAACTTATGGGAATTTTAGTGAATATACAGCTTTACAAGTTAAAAAAACAATCACAGGCAAAGCAAAAGCAGAGAAAGAACAAGTAGCTTTTATGGTTAAAAAGCTTTTAAAAATCAATAAAGAAATAAAACCACTTGATATAACCGACGCAATGGCGGTTGCATTAACTCATAGTTTTTATATAAAAAATACTTAAAATATTAACTTAAAGATATATTAGAATCTGTAAAAACAGATTCTAAAATTTATTTTAAACTAGCTAAAATTTGCATAGCTTCTACATTATCTCCTTGTTTTACAAGTATTTTATCTATTATTCCATCACTCGTTGCTTCAATTGGAACTTCCATTTTCATAGCTTCAAGAATAAATAATTCTTGTCCTGCTTTTACTTTATCTCCTGCTTTTACAAGCACTTTAAACACATTTCCTGACATTGAGGCTAAAATGCTTTTATCATTAGCTATTGATTGTGAAATTTCTTGTTTTTCAATAATTTTTGAAGTATTTTCTTTTTCTTTTACTTTTACTTCGTAGCTATTGCCATTTACTAAAATTTTGTCTTTTTCAATTTCTACATCATAGGTTTTATCATTGACTTGCACTGAATAAAGATTGTTAGAATTTGATTTAGTATTTTGAGAAATTTTTCTAACATTGACTTTTGCTTCACCTTTTAAAAATGCTAATCCTTTTTCTTTACAAGCTGCAACTATGAATAGATTTTCATCAGTTACTAAAATACCTTCTTTTTTAAGTATTTTTTCAATGTATTTAAGTGATTTAGTTTCATCAAGGTCGGCTAAATCTATTGCTTTTTCTTTTGTTGGTTTTAGATTTAATTGCTCACTTGCAAGTTTTACTATTTTTGGATCTGGTGCTACAGGAGTTTTTCCAAAATAGCCTAAAACCATTTTGCCATAGCCTTCTGCGATTTTTTTCCATTCGCCAAACATTACATTATTAAATGCTTGTTGGAAATAAAATTGACTAACAGGAGTTACGCTAGTTCCAAAGCCACCTTTTTTTACCACTTCGCTCATAGCTTTTATGGTATCAGGGAATTTATCTAATACATTATTATCTCTCATCATTTGAGTATTCGCTGTTAATGCTCCACCTGGCATAGGTGAAATCGGTATTAATGGACTAACTTGTATAGCTTCAGGTGGCATAAAATAATCTTTCATACAATCTTTAAATACTTCTTCATATTTTAAGATTTTTTCAACTTCAAGCCCACCTAAATCATAATTTTTACCTTTTACAGCGTGTAACATTGTAAGAATATCAGGCTGACTTGTTCCACCACTAACAGGAGCTGCTGCAAGGTCAATTCCATCAACACCAGCTTCAAGTGCTGCTAAATAACAAGCTACACTAACACCTGCACTTTCGTGAGTATGAAGTCTAATGTGAGTATTTGCAGGTAAAAGTTTTCTAGCCATTTTTATTGTTTCATATACTTTTTGTGGATTACTTGTCCCTGATGCGTCTTTAAAACAAATGCTATGAAATGGGATATTAGCTTTTAAAATTTCTTTTAAGGTTTTTTCATAAAACTTAGTATCGTGAGCGCCTTTGCAACCTATTGGTAAATCCATCATAGTTATTACAATTTCGTGTTTTAAACCATAATGCACTATTCTTTCGCCACTATATTTTAAATTCTCAACATCATTTAAAGCGTCAAAATTTCTAATCGTAGTAGTTCCGTGTTTTGCGAATAATTTTGCGTGTAAATCTATTATTTCACGACTACCAGTATCAAGTGTAACGGTATTTACTCCACGAGCAAGGGTTTGAAGATTAATACCATCTCCTACAATTTCACGGAATTTATCCATCATAGTAAATGCGTCTTCGTTTGTATAAAAATAAAGGCTTTGAAATCTTGCCCCGCCACCAAATTCAAAATGCCTTATCCCAGCTTCTTTTGCAGCTTGTAATGCTGGGAAAAAATCATTCATTAAAACTCTAGCTCCATAAACTGATTGAAAGCCATCACGAAAACTTGTATCCATAATATCTATATATTTTTTAGCCATTTTTCTCTCCTTTAATTTAATTTATCTTTTAATGCCGCACAAATTGAAGCGATTATTTCATCTTTATCTTTTTTATTTTTATCATCAATATTGCTTAGAATTTTTTCTAAATTTGTTTTTATATAACTCGTATCAAAAATACCTTTTCTAAATTCTTTACTTTTTGCAATAGTTTTTAAAAATGAAATTGTTGTTTTTACGCCTTCTATTGTAAATTCTTCTAAAGCTCTTTCTAATTTATTTACCGCTAAATCATAACTAGATGCTTTTACAACTAATTTTGCGACTAAAGAGTCATAAAATGGCGGGATTTTATAACCTTTATAAAGATGGCTATCAACTCTAACTGAAGGTCCTAAAGCAGGATAGTATTCTGTAACCATTCCTGGTGTTGGTATGAAATTCTTATTAGCATCTTCTGCAGTAATTCTAGCTTCAATAGCAAAGCCATTTGATTTAATATCACTTTGTTCTAATTCTTGAATTTGTCCTGCTGCATATCTTAATTGCCTTACTATTAAATCAACCCCTGTTATCTCTTCTGTAACGCCGTGTTCAACTTGTATTCTAGTATTCATCTCCATAAAATAAAATCTATTGTAATCATCTAACAAAAACTCAACCGTTCCTGCATTAGTATATCCAGCCGCTTTTGCAGCTGCTACTGCAGTAGCTCCCATACTTTTTCTTAAATGCTCGCTTATTGATGGACAAGGTGCGATTTCTATTATTTTTTGATGGCGTCTTTGAATAGAACAATCTCTTTCGCATAAATGAATTATATTGCCATAATTATCGCCTAATATTTGAAATTCTATGTGGCGTGGATTTTCTATGAGTTTTTCCATAAAGACATCATCATTATTAAAATATGCTTTAGCTTCTCTTTTACAAGTATTAAATGCAGGTATTAATTCATCTTCATTCCAGACTTCTTTAATACCACGACCACCGCCACCGCCACTAGCTTTTAATATTACAGGATAGCCAATTTTTTTGGCAAATTCTTTTATTTCTTCTTCTTTGCATTCATTTAATACTTTTGTTCCTGGAACTACTGGAATGCCGTTTTGTTGCATTAATTCTCTTGCTATATTTTTATTTCCCATATTTTTAATAACTTGAGATTTTGGTCCAACGAAAATTAATCCTGCATCTTCTACCATTTTTGCGAATTCATAATTTTCACTTAAAAATCCATATCCAGGATGGATTGCATCAGCACCACATTCTTTTGCAGTTTGGATTATTATTTTTGCGTCTAAATAGCCTTTAATGGCATCTTCACCTATACATTTTGCTTCACTTGCGATTTTTACATGCAGACAATCTTCATCAGGCTTTGTATAGATAGCTACACTTTGAATATGCAAATCCCTACAAGCTCTTATGATACGAACAGCAATTTCTCCCCTATTTGCTATTAAAACCTTACTAATCACCTTTAAACTCCTAATTTTAAATAGTGATTTTATTTTAATATTTTAGATTGAAAAAGATGAGTTTGCTTTTGTTTTAACCATTTATTTGTTACTAAAAGTAACAAAATTAAATATTCAATTTTTTTAGTTTATGGAATTTGATTTTAATATTTTTACTTGGTTTATATTGAAAAATCAATATAAACCAAAATAAGCAAATTATAATTTATTTTAAATTCTCTTGGCTTTTTAAATACACACTAGCACAATCTTTGCTAAGTTCTCTTATTTTTAGCATAAAATCTTGTCTTTGAGTAACGCTAATTGCACCCCTAGCATCAAGGGTATTAAATAAATGCGCACACATTAGACAATAATCATACGCAGGTAGTGAGTAACCACTATCAAGCACACTTCTTGCTTCATTATATGAAATATCAAACATTTCTTTAAGTCTTGAAGCATTTGCTAATTCAAAATTAAACTTAGAGTATTCAAACTCACCTTGCTTATGAACATCAGCATAAGTTAGCCCACCGCCCCAATTAATATCATAAACATTATCAATATCTTGAATATACATTGCTAAGCGTTCAAGTCCGTAAGTAATCTCTGCACTAATTAAATCACAAGAAAATCCACCAACTTGTTGAAAATAAGTAAATTGAGTAACTTCCATTCCATCAAGCCATACTTCCCAGCCAAGCCCCCAAGCTCCTAAAGATGGGCTTTCCCAGTTATCTTCTATAAATCTTACATCGTGTTTATTTAAATCAATTCCTAAAACTTTTAAGCTATTTAAATATAAATCTTGAATATTCGCTGGACTTGGTTTCATTAATACTTGAAATTGATAATAAGCACCTAAACGATTTGGATTTTCTCCGTATCTTCCATCAGTTGGACGGCGAGATGGAGCAACATAACAAACATTATGTGGTTTTGTTCCAAGTGATTTTAAGAATGTTTGTGGATGAAAAGTCCCTGCACCTGCAGGAAAATCATAAGGCTGAATTAAAGCACAACCTTGCTCGCACCAATACTTTTGTAAGTTTAAAATAATTTCTGAAAATGTCATTTAAAAGCCTTTAAAATAAATTTTATTTATCATACAAAATTAATATAAATTTATGTTATTTTGCATATAATTAGCGATTTTTTAAGGAGATTATATGAAAAAATTAATTTTAATTACAAGTTCTTTATTTGTTTTTAGTGCTTGTGTTAGTCAAGAAAATGAAGTTGTAAAAAGCAATTTAATGAATCTTGCATTACAAACTGCTTTAAATCCTAGCTTAAAAGACGAACAAACTAACTGCATTACTAACAAAAATGCAAGCTCTTGTTTAAATATTGCAAATGTTTTATTACAAGGCACTTCAACTTCTCAAAACATTCAAGCAGCAGGTTATTACTATCAATTAGCTTGTTCTTTTGGCTTAGCAATTGGTTGCGATAAAGCTAACGAATTAAAAAAATAACCTTTTAAGAATTTAAAACGAGTTAGTTTTAAATTCTTTTAAATATATTCTTTCAATTAAATAAAAAATCAAAATATCAAATTAATAAAATAATTATAATTTTTTAAGAAAATATATTAAAGGATAAAAATTATTATTAATTGTGTAAAATTGTAACAATGATTTTTATTTTTATTATATTTTATTCTTATATTAATCTTAATGATTTTCTTTTCTTATAGTATTTAAGCAAGGAGGATTTATGATTGAACAAATTAACTTAATCATTTTATTTTTTTTATTATTGTCAATAGTTTTAGGCTATTTATTTAAAGCAAATATTGGTATTTTTGCAATTGTATTATGCTTTATTGCTGCTTATATTTATGGCTTAAAACCTAGTGAAATTGTAAAATTATGGGGGCTTGATTTATTTTTTATCTTAGTTTCTATTACTTATTTTTATGGCTTTGTCATAAATAATGGAACTTTAAATAATCTAGCTTCAAAAGCAGTTTATGGGGTAAGAAACTATCCTTGGAGTATTCCTATTGTTTTGTATATTGTTGTTGTAATTTTTGTCGGTATTGGACCAGGACATTATGCTGGATTTGCCTTTATGAGCCCATTAGTTTTATACATAGCTAATAAGATTAAAATGAATAAAATTTTAGCTGCTATTATAATTTATTCAGGTTCTTGTGCTGGGGGATTTAATCCTTTTACTTTAGGTGGTAGGGTTACTTATAATCTAATTGAGAATTTAGGTTTTACACCTGAACAATCAGCAATTATGCAATTAAATCTTGGAAAAAATATGTTTATAGCACATACTTTAATTTTTATTTTAGGATATGTGTTATTAAAGGGGTATAAGGTTGTATATTCATCAAATATTGATAAACCTGAAAAACTAAATTCTATACAAATTAAAACGATTTTAATAGTTACATTTGTATTTTCTTTGGTTATGGTTCCATCAATTTATTTATCTTTTCAACCTGAAAATTTATTGATGAGTAAAATGACTATATTTTTTAATCCTACTTTTGTTTCATTCTTAGGAATTATTTTAGCTATTGTATTTAAGATAGGAGATGAAACACAAGCTTTTAAAAATATACCTTGGAATTTAATTTTTATGATTGGTGCATTAACTATGCTAATAGCACTTGGAAAATCTACTGGTGCTATGCAAATAATAAGCAATTTTTTAAGCGCTCAAGGTGGCAATGATAGTAGCTGGATATATTATTTATTAGGTGTTTTATCTTCTTCAATGAGTGCATTTGCTTCTAGTATGGGCGTTGTAATGCCGACATTTTTTCCTATTGTTCCAAGTCTTAGCGTATTAGAGCCATCTTTGGCATTTTCTATTATCGCAACATTTGCAACATTTACGGGGTATTCAAGTTTTTCATCAGGTGGAGCATTGGTTTTAGCAGGGACACAAGATGAGCAAGAAAGAAAATATTTATTTATTAGGTTATTAATATTACCTATTTTGCTTGTGTTATTTGGGTTTTTGTTATTGTTTTTAGGTGTTATTAATTAATTTATGAAAGGGAAAATTATGGAATTTAAAAATTATATAGGCAAACAAGAAATTATAAAAGAAGAAATAAGTCTTACTCAAGTTGAAAAAATAGTCGCAACACTTGATTATAAAGATTTAAAATTAGGTGATGAATTACCTTATTTATGGCAATGGTGCTTTTTTAATAAGGCTTTAAGTAAAGATAAATTAGGCAAAGACGGACACCCTAAATTAGGTGGAAGCGATGATAGTTTTTTACCTAGTTTTGGAAATGTTAATCGTATGTGGGCTGGTGGTAGATTTACTTTTAATTCAGCGTTGATTATAGGCAAAATCGCTACTAAAATTACTACTATAAAAGATATTCAAGAAAAAATTGGAAATACAGGAAAATTAATTTTTGTTACTTTAGAGCATAAATATTATCAAGATGAAGATTTAAAAATTATTGAAGAACAAGATATAGTTTATAAAGAGCCAACTCCACCAAAATTAACTAGCAACAAACCTGTAAGCGAAGCTGATTTTTCTGAAAGTTTTTGCCCTGATTCTACTTTATTATTTAGATATTCAGCACTTACTTTTAATGGGCATAAAATTCATTATGATTATCCTTACGCTACTATGGTTGAAGGATATAGCGGCTTAGTAATTCACGGACCTTTATTAGCTACTAAGATGATTAGTTGTTTTGCAAAAAATCATAAAGATAAAAAAATCACAAAATATAGTTATAGAGGATTACACGCAGTTTGCACTCCTAGTAGTTTTTGCGTTGAGTCAAAAATAATTAGTGAAAACGAAGCAAATGTTTGGATAAATAAAGATGGCTTTATAGCTCATCAAGGCATTATAAATTATAAATAAAGGAGAAAAAATGTTGCCATTAGAAGGAAAATTAGTATTAAGTATAGAACAAGCAATAGCAGCACCATTTTGCACTAGACAATTAGCTGATTTAGGTGCTAGAGTTATTAAGATAGAACGCCCTGATGTAGGGGATTTGGCAAGAGGATATGATACTAGAGTAGATGGACTTGCAAGTCATTTTGTATGGACTAATAGAAGTAAGGAGAGTTTAGCTATTGATTTAAAAACTGAAGAAGGTATGAAAATAATAAAATCAATTTTACCTAAGGTGGATATTTTCGTTCAAAATCTAGCATTTGGGGCTGCAAAAAGACTAGGATTAGATTATGAAAATTTAATTAAATATAATCCAAAAATGATTGTTTGTGATATTTCTGGCTATGGAGAAGGTGGAGAATACGAACACAAAAAAGCTTATGATTTATTAATTCAATCAGAAAGTGGCTTAGTATCTATAACAGGAAATGGTGATGAGTGTGTAAAAGTGCCAATTAGTATAGCTGATATATCTGCTGGAATGTATGCTTATAGTGGGATTTTACAAGCACTTTTATATCTTGAAAAAACAAATAAAGGCTCAAGAATAGAAATATCAATGTTAGAATGTATGGCTGAATGGATGGGGTATCCAATATATTATACTTATAAGGGTGCTAATCCGCCTATTAAAAAAGGTGCTTTTCACGCTAGTATTACTCCTTATGGTCCTTATAAGGCTGGTGATGGTAATGTTGTTATGTTTGGTCTTCAAAATGAAAGAGAATGGAGTAATTTTTGTAAGATTGTATTAGAAGATGAAAGCTTAATTAATGATGAAGAATTTAAAAACAATACATTAAGAACAAAAAACGCACAAAAGATTAAAGAAATAATAGAAAATAAATTTAAAAATCTAACAGCAAAAGATGTTGTGGATAGATTAGAAAAAGCAAAAATTGCAAATGGTAATGTAAATGAATTAAAAGATGTGTGGAATCACTCTCAATTAAAAAGTAGAAATAGATGGAGAGAAGTTGATACTGAAGTAGGTAAAATCCCAGCATTATTGCCACCGGCTACAAATAATAATTATGAGCCTAGAATGGATAAAATCCCAGCGTTAGGAGAACATACTTATAAAATCTTAAAAGAATTTGGATTTAAAGATGAGATTTCTCAATTACAATCAAAAAACATAATAAAGGTAAGAGATGAAAACTAAGAGTTTTTTGTTTGTTCCATCAATTAAAAATGATAGATTTAATAAGGCTTTAAATAGCGGAGCTGATTATATTATTATTGATTTAGAAGATTCAATTAGCCCTAATCAAAAAGATAAAGGCAGGGCTAATATTTTAGAATTTGCAAACAATACAGATGCTAATTTTTTTATAAGAATTAATGATACTAAGAGTGAATATTTTAATGATGATATGAAATTATTAGATGAATTAAATAAAATGAAAAAATTATATGCAATTGTATTGCCTAAGAGTGAGAGTTCAAAAGAATTTGAATTATTTAAAGATTTTAAAGATTTAATAATAATTCCAATTATTGAAAGTGCTTTGGGCGTTGATAATTTAGATGATATTGCAAGTTCAAAATTAATTAAATTATTAAGTTTTGGTGCTTTAGATATTTCTTTAGAATTAGGATTAAAAGAAGGCAGTGGAAGAGAAAATTTATTAAATCACATAAGAAATCAAATAGTGATAAAAAGTGCAAAATATAAATTATTACCACCAATTAATGGAGTATATCCTGATATTAAAGATGAAATTGGTTTAAAATCTGAATTAGAATTTGTATCTTCTATGGGTTTTGGCGGGTCTTTAAGCATTCATCCAAATCAAATTCCAATAATCAATCAAGTATTTAGTCCTACTAAAGAACAAATTCTATGGGCTAAAGAAATAGTAGAATTGGCAAAAAATACTGATGATATTGTATTTAATTATAAAGGCAATATGATAGATTTGCCAGTAATTAAGAAAGCTCAAAATATACTAGCAAATATCTAATATCTCTCTTAGGAGAGATATTAAAATAAGTGTGGGATTATTCCTGCAATATATCCAAAAATTAAGCAAATAATACTAATTGCCCAAATATAAAAGAATGAGCGTTTAATATGGTCTTTTATAGATACATCAGCAAGACCACATCCAAGCAATGTAGCAGGAACAACAGGGCTTATAAATGTAGCACAATTTCTAGCTAAAACCATAATAATAGCAAGGTTCATTGGGTCAATTCCAAAAGCATTTGTAACGCTTAAAACCACAGGCATAACGCCATAAAAATAAGAATCCGTGCAAAAGATTAATGCCATAGGAACAGCAAGTAAGCCTACTACTAAAGGAATTAAATTACCATATTCATTAGGCACAAGAGTTAGAATTGAAGCTCCCATTTTATTCATAATTCCACTTTTATCAAATACACCAATTAAAATTCCTGCACCAATTAAAGTAATATACATCATTATTGCTCCACCACTTGCTTTATCTAAAACTTTTTTAGCTATTTTTAAATTAGGATAATTTAGTGGCAACGCAATTGCAAAACCTATCATAAAGCAAACATAAGAAGGTAATACATTAATTACTAAAGCAGCAATAACAGCTATTAGTAAAAATACATTTACTAAGAAAAATTTATCGTTTTGAAATTCGCTTTTTTCAATTTCAAGTTTAATTCCTTCAAGATTACCACCAGCACCACGCCTTTTTTCTTGATAACCGATAAAAATAGCTAAAGCTAGTGCTAAAACAAGACCTAAAACTTGCATAGGGATTAATTGATGCCATAAATCATTCGCGTCAGCTTTAATAACCGTTGCAGCTCTTAGAGTTGGACCTCCCCAAGGAAGAACATTCATAACACCCATTGCACTAGCACAAATTAATAAAAGCGATGATTTTCTCATTCCAAGTCTTTCATAAATTGGAAGCATAGCTGGAATAACTATTAAAAATGTAGCTGCTCCACTACCATCAAGATGAACAAACATTGCCATAAGTGAAGTAAGAATTGTGATTACAAATACATTTGGTGTAACTTTGCTAAGTAAGAAATTAATAATTTTATTAAAAAATCCACTAGCACTAAGCACACTAAAAAAAAGAATAGAAAATACAAATAAAGCCGCTGTATCGCTAACGGTGTTTACACCATCTTTTATAAAGCCTTTCATTGCTTTAAAGTTTAAAACATCTCCTTTAACTCCTAAAGCTTTTCCGACTTCTAACCCACAATAATCCATTATCATAAGCATTGCAGCAACTACAAAGCTAACTAAAATAAATGCTATCGCAGGAGTGGTTTTATCTTTTAAGAGTAGCCATACAATAAATCCAAGCCCAATAAAGCCTGTAAGTGATAAAAATAAATCCATTTTTAACCTCCATAAAAAAATGTTAGATTTTAACAAAGTTACAATTTGAAATAATTGAAAATGGATAATTTTTTTAAAAAGTGTTAAGTTTCGTAACAAATTTTAGAATTTAAGAAAAAATTAAAAAATAATAATTCAAATTCTAAAAAGAATTTGAATTAATAATTAATCTTGTTTATTAGGTAAGATTAGATTTAGAATGATTGCAAGTAAGGCACTAAGTCCAACTCCTGAAAACGAAACGCTTCCAAAACTAGCACTAAGCCCACCAACACCTACAATCAAAGTAGAGCTAATAATTACTAGGTTTTTATTATTAGTTAAATCTATTTTAGCATCAACTAAGGTTTTAATCCCAAGACTAGCAATTGTTCCAAATAAAAGTATCATAACTCCACCCATTACAGGTAATGGAATTGATTGTAAAATAGCATTAAATTTACCCACAAATGCAAGTAATATTGCAAATATTGCAGCCCAAGTCATAATTTTAACTTGTGCGTTTTTTGTAATCATTATTGCACCTGTAACTTCTGAATAAGTTGTAACTGGAGGACCACCTATTAAACCTGCAACACAAACTCCAACACCATCTCCGCTTAAAGTTCTATGAAGACCTGGGTCTTTTGTGTAATCTTTTTTAGTTACTGCACCTATTGCCATAACTGCACCAATATGCTCAATTACAGGAGCAATTGCAACAGGTATCATAAAAATTGCTGCACTAAAATTAATGCTAGGTGTTTCAAAATGTGGTATTGCAAACCAAGGTGCAGCTTTAATTGCACTAGTATCAACATAGCCTAAAATAAAGGCTAAAATATATCCACAAATAGCACCTATTAAAATAGGAACTAATTTAAACATTTTTGAGCCAAAAATAGCAATTACAATAGTAACTAAGAATGAAAAAGTAGAAAGCATTAAAGCTATATCTTTATCAATTACTTGAGTTGAACCACTCATACCCATAGCCATTCCAGCCGCACTTACAGCAACGCTAAGACCTATTACGATAATTACAGGGCCAATTACAACTGCGGGAAAAAGTTTGCTAATAAAACTCTCGCCTTTTGTTTTGATAATTGCAGCAAAGATAAAATAAACAAATCCTGTGCAAAACAAAGCAAACATAGTTGAATTAATTCCCCATTCTTTCATAGAATAAATTATAGGGGTTATGAATGCAAATGATGAGCCAAGATAGATAGGAACTTTAAATTTCGTAATGATTTGAAAAATAATCGTTCCGCACCCAGCACCTAAAAGAGCCATTGCAGGATTTAGTCCGGTAAGTAAAGGAACTAATACCATTGCACCAAAGGCTACGAATAAAATCTGAAGTCCAGATATCGCGTCTTTAATCATAAAAAAATCCTTTTTTATTTTGAGTTATTATCTCACAGGGGTAAGGTAAAAAAGGATTTTTTTCATTAAATTAAATAAACATAAAGGAGGATTGGTGACCCATACGAGACTCGAACTCGTGTTACCGCCGTGAAAGGGCGATGTCCTAACCGCTAGACGAATGGGCCTTTCAAGAAGTTTTTTCTTGTGATGTAAAAGCCGTTATTATATGTGAAAATTCTTAAAGTTTTCTTAAATTATAAAAATTTTTTCAATTTTTTTAAAATTTTTGTAAAAAATTGTAATTTTGATGAAAATTTTCAATTTAAAAACGACAATTTTAATCTTTTATGTTTAATATTTACATTTTTTTATAAGGAGAATATATGAAAGAATTAAAAGAAGCAAGGCTTAGATTAGTTGCTATGCCAAAAGATACAAATCCTGCAGGCAATATTTTTGGTGGTTGGATAATGAGTCAAATAGATTTAGCTGGTGCAGTTGCAGCTAAAGAAATAGCAAATGGTAGAGTAGTTACTATCGCAGTTGAACAAATGACCTTTAAAAAACCTGTTTATGTTGGAGACATTGTGAGCTTTTATGCTGATATTGTAAAAGTTGGAAGCACATCAATACAAGTTCAAGTAGAAGTTATCGCTGAACGCTGCACTCCTAAATTATATGGAGTTTGTGTGCCTGTTACAAGTGCACTTTTAACTTATGTAAATGTTGATGAAAACGGAGAAAAAATCAAAATTGATGAGAATTTAAAACGCTACAAGGGATTTTAATAATCCCTTTTATTCAACCTACTTTTTAAACTTACTTGTTAGAATTAAAAAAACTTTTAAGGATAATTATGAAATATGTTTTATTTGATACAGAAACTACAGGAAATACAGAATTAGATAGGATTATTCAAGTAGGTGCTTTGGTAATTGATAGTGAAAAATATGAATTTAATGAAATAGAATATGCTGAAAATATTTTTGACAATATACAAGAAAGAAAAGTTTTAGTATTTGATGAATTATGCAGTAGTGAAGTAAAGATTTCTTTTGAAGCTATGGAAGTTCATAATATAACCCCTGAAATGCTTATTAATAAGCCAAAATTTAGTGAAACGAAATTTTCAAAAATGTTAAATGAGCTTAATTCAAACGAAAATTACTTAATAGCTCATAATATTAAGTTTGATTTAGGAATGTTAGAAAAAGAAGGCTTTCAAAATAATTTTAAATTAATTGATACTTATAAGTGCGCTAAGGCTATTTTTCCTGACTTTAATCATCACAGATTGCAATATTTAAGATATTTTTTAGGGCTTTATAAAATTGAGCAAGAAGAGGCACAAAAATTAGGAATAATTATAAAAGCTCATGATGCGATAGGTGATGTTTTGGTTATGAAATTATTATTAGATGAATTATTAAAACATAAAAATTATGAAGAATTGCACGAAATTACAAAAGCCCCATTAATTAGCACTAAATTTAGCTTTGGCAAATACAAGGGCAAAAGTTTTGATGAGGTTAGAGCTGTTGATAATGGATATTTGTTGTGGGCTATGAATAATTTAGATGATGAAGATTTAAAATATTCTATCAAGAAATTTTTAGGATTAATTTGAGAATTTAAATCTCAAATTATCATTTTTTCTATGTTATATTTTCTACATAATTAATGTTATTATCGTTTATTGCTATTAAATCTATGCAATAATTTAAATTATTGTAATCTTCATAATGTTGATTAAAAATATAAATAGATTTTATAATTCTTTCTAATTTTTTTGGTGTTAAATAATATTCGCTTTCATAATTTTTGCTTGATTTTACTTCAATAAAATGCAAGGTTTTATCCTTTAAAGCGATTATGTCAATTTCTCCAAATTTGGTTTTATAATTCGTTTTAATTATTTTAAAATTATTTTTTTCTAAGTATTTTTTAGCTTTTTGTTCGTTTTCATAGCCAAAAATATATGATTTTAGTCCTTTTATACTCTTATTTAATAAGTTCTCTTGCTTCATTTATTAAATCTTCGTTAGGATAAATTCCACAAAAATATTCAAAAGCAAGGGCTGCTTGAAAAATAAGCATATCAAGCCCATCTTGAGTAATAATATTTGGATTTTTTAACTTACAAAAATCTAAAAATATATCGTGATTATATGCTAAATCATAAGCAATTTTTGTATTTTTTGCTAGTTTTTCTAAAAGATTTTCTTCTAAAGGTAGTAGATTTTTTAAACTTGCGCTTGTTGAGTTTATAATTAAATCAAATTCAAATTCATCTAATATAGTATGAACTTCGCATAAAAAATCATCTTTTTTACTTCTATTAATTACTTTAGTTTTTATATTATTTTTTGCTAAAGAATAATAAACAGCCCTAGCAGCCCCACCTGCCCCTATTATTAAGGCATTGTTTATTTTATAATTTTTTATAGGTTCATAAAACCCAAATATATCAGTATTATAAGCTTTTAAAGTTCCATTATCATTTATTATAGTATTTGCTGCTTTTGTGTTTATAACGCCTTCATCTTTATAATTTGCTAGTATTGCAACTTCTTCTTTATAAGGCAAAGTTACATTAACACCTTTATATTTTAAAATTGTGTTTTTTAAATCATTTGGATTTTCTACTAAAATTTTCTCATAATTAGCATTTATATTTAATCTTTCATACCATAGATTATGAATTATAGGAGATTTTGAGTGAGCGATAGGATTTCCTATCACTCCGTAAATATTATTTTGCATGATAATAAAATGCGTCTTTTTTCACATTATCTCTTACAAATTTTAAGGCATTTGCTTTATCAGAATTTGAATAAGGTCCTACAATTACTCTACTCATACCTTTATTATCAGTAACTACTTTATATTGTAATCCTAGCGTATCTAGTTTTTTAATTTCGTGTGATTTTAGGTCAATATTTTTACCTGCATATACTTGAATATAGCTTCCATTATCACTTGTAGTAGGTGCTTTATTTGCTGGTTTTTCTTGTTGAGCAACTGGCTTTTTAACATTTAATGTATCAAATACTGAGTTTTCTTGTTTTGTTGTTTGAGTAGCTTGTTTTTTCTCTTCTACAACCACAGGCTTTTTCTCTTCAACTACAGCAGGTTTTACTTCTTCTTTAGGAGTTTCAAGTGCTGGCGTAGGTTGTTGATTTGCTTTTGCTAATTCTTTTACAACATTTTGAACTTCTTGAGATTTTTTAGGTTCTGGTTCTACTATATTATTTTCTTTTTTTAATCTTTCTTCTAAAGATGTAAAATCATCACTAAAACCATCATTTTCACTTTTTAAATTCTCAAAAACTTCATTATCTTGAGCTTTTTGTTCAAATGTAGCATTAGGTTCTATCGGTGGTAATGGGCTTTTTTGACTATCTCCATTGCTTATTAATTTATATATAATTAAGGCAATTAGAAAAACTATTATGCCTATAATTATCTTAAATAACATTTGTTTTTGTTTATTCTTTTTGTTGTTACTTTCTAAAACTAAATCTTCAAATTTATTGTGTTCTTGCATTTTCAATCCTTTACATATGTTTTGACCAAGATGCCCCACGCTCTTTTTGATAAATTTCATAAGGTAATGCTAAAATATTGTATTCCTTAGGCATATCAAGTGTTGGAAATACTCTCCATTCAACGGGCATTTTTTGAGCCAACATTGCACTTAGTTTATTAGCTAATCCACAACCTTCGGCAAATGCAGTATGACCTTTGTGAATATATAAATGAAGATGACCTGGCGTTTTGCTTTTATAAGCTGTGAAATTAATAAAACCTTCTTCTCTTAATAATAATTGAGCTCTATGCCAAAATTTTTCAGTATTAAAACCATTGTAGTCAAATACTATATTTTCTACTTTATCTTGTGCGTTTATTAAATTGTGAGCTATTGTTATTTTACCTTCTGAATGTTCTCTTATTAAGCTTGGAGATAAAAACTCATTAACTCTTTCATACTTATTAAAAAAAGTTCTACCTTTATGCTCAATTTTGCTTACTATAGTATCTCTTTTTATAAAATAATGTGAATTAATCATTTTAATTAAGGCTAATTCATTGCTTGTTAACATTTTAAGTCCTTATATAATGGGAAATTTTCGCTTAATTTTAGCGTAGTTTCTTTTGCTTTTTTTATAATTTCATCGTTATTTAAATTCTTTAGCACTAGGCTTATTGTCTGTGCTATTATTTTCATTTCTTCTTCTTTCATACCACGAGCACTAAGTGCAGCAGTGCCAAGTCTTAATCCACTTGTAATAAAAGGAGAACGCTTTTCGTTAGGAACGCTATTTTTATTAGCTGTAATACCTGCTTTTTCTAATGCTATTTGAGCATCTTTTCCACTAAATTCACAATCACTAAAATCCATTAACAACAAGTGATTGTCAGTTCCACCACTTACTAATTTAAATCCTTCTTTTAGCAATTCATCGGCTAATACCTTGCAATTTTTTATAACTTGATTAGCGTATGTTTTCCAACTTTCATCAAGATTATATTTAAATCCAACTGCTTTTGCTGCAATAATATGCATTAATGGACCACCTTGAAGGTTAGGAAAGATTGCTGAATTTATTTTTTTTGCAAGTTCTTCATCATTAGTCATT
This sequence comes from Campylobacter sp. RM12642, assembly GCF_020137635.1. Classification (NCBI taxonomy): domain Bacteria; kingdom Pseudomonadati; phylum Campylobacterota; class Epsilonproteobacteria; order Campylobacterales; family Campylobacteraceae; genus Campylobacter; species Campylobacter sp. RM12642. The sequence continues at coordinate 12,621 of NZ_JACGAT010000006.1, read as the reverse complement.
ATTATCCCACCTCTTGGCCCTCTTAGAGTTTTATGAGTTGTTGAAGTTACTATGTGAGCGTGTGGAAATGGACTTGGGTGAAGATTAGCTACTACAAGACCGGCAATATGTGCAATATCAGCTAATAAAAATGCTCCTACTTTATCAGCAATTTTACGAAATCTTTCAAAATCAATTATTCTAGCATAAGCACTAGCACCACAAACTATTAATTTTGGTTTTACTTCTAGGGCAATTTTTTCAATTTCATCGTAATTTAAATAACCATTTTCATCTACTCCGTAGCTATAGCTAGTATATACTTTGCCACTTGCATTTACCTTTGAGCCGTGAGTTAAATGCCCACCTGCACTTAAATCCATTCCTAAAATAATATCTCCTGGATTTAATAATGCTGCGTATGCACCTTGATTTGCTTGTGAGCCTGAATGGGGTTGAACATTTGCGTAATTACAATTAAATAATTTTTTACAACGCTCAATTGCTAAAACTTCTGCTTTATCAACGATTTCACAACCACCATAATATCTTTTTGATGGATAGCCTTCTGCGTATTTATTTGTAAGAATACTACCTGTAGCCATCATAACTTCAGGAAAAGTGAAATTCTCACTAGCAATCATTTCTAAATTCTCATTTTGTCTTTTAAATTCTTCTTTTATAATTTCATTAATTTCTGTATCAAATATCATCTTAACCCCTTTTTTTTATATAAATTCTCGCTAGTAATCATTCACAAATTGAAATTATCAATCCTTTTTAGGACGCATAGCAGGGAATAATATTACATCTTTGATTGATTTTTTGTTAGTTAGCATCATAACAAGTCTATCAATTCCTATGCCCTCACCTGCAGTTGGTGCCATACCAAACCCTAACGCATTTACGAAATCTTCATCCATTTCGCATGCTTCGTCATTTCCAGCTTTTTTAGCTTCTACTTGAGCCAAAAATCTTTCGTATTGATCAAGTGGGTCATTTAATTCATTAAATCCATTTGCTAGTTCTTTTCCAGCTATAAATAATTCAAATCTCTCAGCTATTTCAGGATTTTCATCACTTCTTCTACTTAATGGACTAATTGATACTGGAAAATCCGTAATAAATGTAGGATTTATAAGTTTATCTTCTACATAATTATCAAATAATTCTGCTTGTAAATGTCCTAAATCTAATTTTTCATTTGCTTCAAATCCATCAGCCTTTAATTTCTTTAAAATTGCAGCTTTATCATTTACTATAGCAGCATCAATACCACCTATTTGAACTAAGGCATCTTTATATGGAATTTTTGCAAATGGAGTGCTAAAATCTATTTGCTTATCATCGTATGTAATAGTAGTGCTAAGTCCTAAGTGAGCTATTAATTTGCTTAATAAATCTTCAGTCAAATTCATTAAATCCTTATAATTATGATAAGCCCAATAAAACTCAATCGTGCTAAACTCAGGATTGTGAGTAAGGTCCATTCCTTCATTTCTAAAGCAACGATTTAATTCAAATACAGCTTCAAAACCACCAACTATTAAGCGTTTTAAGTAAAGTTCAGGTGCAATTCTTAAAAATCTATCAACACCTAAAGTATTATGATGAGTAATGAATGGTCTTGCGTTAGCTCCGCCTGCAATTTCGTGCATCATAGGAGTTTCAACTTCTAAAAATCCTAGATTTTCAAAATATCTTCTAACAAATGAAACAATCTTACTTCTATTAACAAAATCTTGTCTAATTTCAGCATTCATAATCATATCAAGATATCTTTGTCTATAGCGGCTTTCCATATCCACTAAGCCGTGAAATTTTTCAGGTAATACGCAAATACTTTTAGTAACTAAATCTAATTTATCTACATGAATACTAAATTCGCCTTTTTTTGTTACGAAAGCATAACCACGAACTTTGATAATATCGCCTACTTCTATGAGTTTTTTAATATTATCAAACCAATTTTCATCAATTGTGCTTTTATTAAAATAAATCTGAATTGAGCCACTAAAGTCTTCAATGTTCGCAAAAACGGCTTTCCCACCATCACGCATAAATTTAATTCTACCGATTAATTCACAGATTTCTTCTGCTTTTTTTTCTTCAAGTTCATTTATGAAATCATATTTATCTTTAAATTCTTTTATACTCATCGGTTTTGTTACAAAATGAGAATAAGGATTAATACCTAAAGACCTTAGTTCGTTAGCTTTACTAATTTTTTGCTGTTCTAGTGGGTTTTCAAACATATTTTTACCTTTCTTTATATTAAATTATTTTTTTTGACATTCTTTGCAAGTTCCATATAATTGCATTAAATGGCTTGATAGTTTAAAACCATGTTCTTTTGCAATTTTTAATTGTCTTTGCTCTACTATATCATCTTGAAATTCTATAATTTTATTACAAGATTTACAAATCATATGGTCGTGGTGTGGCTTGTTTGCAAGCTCAAATTTTTTACCTGCAGTTCCAAAAGAAATTGAAGTTACCATTCCTGATTCTTCTAAAAGATTTAAAGTTCTATAAATTGTTGCGATACCTATGTTTTGATTAGGATCCATTTCTTTTAATGCTTCATAAAGTTCATCTGGAGTGCAGTGTTCGTCATTGTTATAAAGTAATTTTAATAAACTTTCTCTTTGTTTTGTGTATTTTAATCCACTTGTTTTTAGAATTTTTTTAAATTCTTCTAATAATACATCGTATTCCATATTTTCCATGTTTTCTCCTTTTATTTTGAATTTTCTTCTTTTAATTCATTATTTAATAAATTTTCTTTTTTTGTATTTATAGTATTTTGAATCGCTTGTATATTAGCGATTGCTCCACCTGTTTGAATTAAAACAGGATACATCATACTATTTGCAAAAAATTGGTTTACTTTACTATTTATTATAGGTAAGGCATTTATACAAGATGCAATTATAGAAAAAATTATAAATATTTTTCCAGCGCAAAATATAAATCCCATAATTTTATCAATTATTCCAAGTCCGCTTAAGGCTACTAGTTTTGATATTATTCTTCCTAAAATAAGAAAAATTCCCCAAACTATAACTAAAGTTATAACAAAACCACATAGGTTTAATAAAAGCTCATTATCGCTTTTATAAACATATTGATTAATTAATGCCCCTACTTTTTCTGAATTGCTAGTGCTTACATATACGCCTACTAAAATACCAGCTAATCCAAAACCTTCTTTAATAAGTCCTGAAATAATTCCACCAATACCTAAAATTAGCGTTACGCCAATTATTACACAATCTAGTATTAAGCCGCTATTCATATCAAATTCACTAGCTCATTATATTGAGTGCTATATCTTAAAGCAAGCTCACGAGTGATTAAACCAGAGCGAACCGCTTCAACTAAGCTTTGTGTTTGGGTTTTCATACCTGTGCCTTGTTGATTTAACTGCATTTGTGAATATATTTGATGGTTTTTGTTTTCACGAATAAGGTTTGCAATAGCCATATTATTAATCATAATTTCGTGAATTGCTAAACGACCACCACCTTTTTTAGGTATTAAGCTTTGTGCTATAACTGCTTGTAATGAAAACGATAACATATTTCTAATTTGGTCTTGCTCTCCACCACTAAAGCTATCTACGATACGATTGATTGTTTGCATAGCTGAGTTTGTATGTAGGGTTCCAAATACTAAGTGACCTGTTTCAGCTGCTGTAATTGCTGCTGCTATTGTTTCTCTATCTCTCATCTCACCGATTAAGATAATATCAGGGTCTTGTCTTAAAGCATATTTTAAAGCTGTTTGAAAGCTTTTAGTATCTATATCAACGTTTCTGTAAGAAAATACTGATTTTTTGTTTTTATGCATAAATTCAACTGGGTGTTCTATGGTTAAAATATGCTTACTTTCTGTTGCGTTGATTTCGTTTAACATTGCTGCTAGAGTTGTTGATTTACCAGAACCTGTTGGACCTGTTACAAGAATTAGTCCTTTTTCTTTTTTGATTAATTCTTTAAAAATTGGTGGTGCTTTTAAATCATCTAAACTAGGGATATTTTCAGGAATTAGACGAAATGCAGCTGCAAGTTTTCCTTCTTCAACATAGTAATAGTTTGCCCTAAAACGCCCTACTCCTTCAACTGCATAAGCGAAGTCTAGTTCTCTTTCTTCTTCTAAGGTTGCTTTTTGTGCGTCTGATAAAATGCTATAACAAGAAGCTTTAATAATTTCAGAATTTAAAACAGCAAATTCCAAATCATTCAAAGTTCCGTGAATTCTTAAAAGTGGTTTTCTACCAGGAATAAAGTGCAAATCACTCGCATCATTTTCTTTCATAAATGTTAAAATTCCATTCATTTGAATGGTATTAACGCTATCTTGAGTTTGAATATTTTCTTCCATTTATTTTCCTTATTCTATGATTTTAGGTACAGAGAAAAAATGTCCATTTGTAGATGGTGCATTTTTTAAAATATCTTCAATAACTTCTGATTTTTGTGGTATATCTTCTCTTAGTGGAGTATAATTTAAATTATTGATTTTTAAATTATTAGTATCAATTTCATTTAAATTATCTACGAATTTTAAAATATCATCAAAATCAGCAATTAGTTCTTTTCTTACATTATCATTTAACCTAATTGATGATAATTTTTCTAATCTTTCTAATAGCTTTTCATTGACTACCATAAGTTCACCTTGCTTTAATAAAATTTCATCTGATTATATAATAAAAATTTAATATAGCACTAAATTTATCAAGATTTACGAAAAATTGTTACAATTTCAGCTTTAATTTTATTAATTTTTAAGGAATTTAATTTGAAAGAAAATTCATATAGCGTAGAAGAATTTGGCATTAAAGTTGAAAGATTTATTAGAAAATACAAATTTCTTTTTATATTTTTGATAATCGTAATTGTTGCTTATTTTGTTATAACATCTATTAATGATTCTATAAAACAAAAAACAAAAGAAGAAGCAAATGCTTTATATAATGAGCTATTAATTACTAAAAATAATGATAAATTAAATCAATTAAAATCTTTAAATCCTAACTTATATTTAGCAGTGCTTTTAGATGAAAAATATTTAGATGAATTATTACAATTTAATCCTAGTAATGAGGATAAATTATTGTTAGAAATTTATAAAGCTAGAGAATTTAAATCAGATTTTTTCTTAACAGATTTAAAAACAATACAAGAAGCTTATGCGTTGTTAAAAGATAATAAAATTAAAGAAGCTGAAGTAAAACTTAATTCAATAAGTGCAAATTCTGTATTTTTAAGAATTGCTAATAATTTAAAACATTATCAAGGTAACCAATGAAAAAATATTCTTTAATAGCTTTATCTTTAGTATTTTTAGCGGCTTGTTCAGGTTCAAAACAATACTATAAGCCAGAAAATACTCAAAAGCTTACAACAATTAAAACGAAAAATGAGAATATCTTGAAGAATTTTAAAGGCTATGAAATCATTAACAAACAAGATAATATCTTATATTTATCTAATGATTTAGGATTTTTAAAAATCTTAAAAGATAAAGAAGTAATTTTTGATAAGAAATTTGATGCAAAAATTGTAAGTATCGCAACAGAAGGCAATAAGGCTGTAATGGTTGATGCTTTGAATAATATAATAATATTTGATTTGTTAGAACAAAAATATTTATTTAGTGAAAACTACGGACAAGCAAATGGAGTGGTGAAAAAATTAGCAAATCCTAGTTTTAATAACAATGTGATAATAATTCCTAGCTTAGATGGCAAATTAATCGTTATCAATAACAATACCAATACTTTTATAAGAAGTATAAATGTAGGAACTCAAGAATTTTTTAATAATGTTGTATTTTTAAAAGCTGATAGTGAAAAATTAATCGCAGCAAGTTCTAGTAAGGTATTTACAATAATTGATAATAAAACATATACTAAACTAATCAATATTAAAAAGGCTTTAGAAAAAGATAATTATATTTATATTTTATCAAACGAAGGCGTAATTTATAAATTTGATTATTTATTAAATGAAATTACAAAAATTAAATTTAAATATGCAAACTATAGTGATGTTTATGTTTATAATAACTTTATTTATGCTTTAGAGCATAATGGATACTTGATAAAATTAGATGATAAATTAAATGAATTAGCTGTTTATAATTTAGATTCTAAAATAGATTCAGGTGCTTATTTTAAGGATAATATTTTATTTTATAACAACAAAAGCTATGAATTGAAATGACTTTAATTGATATTGGAAACACAACAGCTTGTGTTTATAAAGAAGAACATGCAAAAAGGATAGAGTTAAAAGACTTTATCCCAAACTCTTTTAAAGAAAAAGTATTTTATATAAGTGTAAATTCTAATTTTTCTACACTACCTAATAACTATATTAATCTTGAACCTTATTTTAGTCTTAATACTTCTTATGTTGGTTTGGGTGTTGATAGAATTGCTTCTTGTTATTGCATTGATTCTGGCATTATTGTAGATGCTGGTAGTGCAATTACAATTGATAAAATGAGTGATGGTAAACATTTAGGCGGATTTATTTTGCCAGGTATTCAATCATATCTTAATGCTTATAAGAATATTTCTTGTAGATTAGATTATGAATTAAATACATCTATTGATTTAAATTCGTTACCAAATTCCACAAAAGACGCTATTAGCTACGGGATAATTTCAAGTGTTGTAAATAGTATTAATGATTTTGCTAATGATGAGATAATTTATCTAACTGGTGGAGACGCAAGCTTTTTAAGTCAGTTTTTTAAAAACGCAATAAATGAAAAAAATTTAGTATTTCAAGGAATGCAAAAATTAATTAAAGACTTGAATTTATAAATAAATAAAATTATCATTAAAAAAATTACAAAAAGGATGGAGTATGGCACAACATTTTGATGTTATAGTAGTTGGTGGTGGAATTAGTGGAGCGGCTTTGTTTTATGAGCTTAGCAAATATACAAATGTAAAAAAAGTGGCATTAATAGAAAAATATCACGCATTAAGCACTCTCAATTCTAAAGGCACTAGTAATTCTCAAACAATTCATAGTGGGGATATAGAGACAAATTATACTTATGAAAAAGCTTCAAAAGTAAAACCTAACGCTGATATGATTGTAAATTACGCAAAATTAGTAAAGGCAGAAGAGAAGTTTATGTTTTCTCATCAAAAAATGGCTTTAGCTGTTGGTGAAGAAGAATGTGCTTTTATGCAAAAAAGATATGAAGAATTTAAAGATATTTATCCTTATATTAGAAAGTTTGACAAAGCAGAAATAAAAAGAATAGAGCCAAAAGTAGTAGAAGCTTTAGGTGGTGGTGATAGACCTGAAGAAATATTTGCAATGGGTGCATTAGCAGGGGATTGTTATACGACGGTTGATTTTGGCAAAATGAGCGAGAGTTTAGCTGAAGAAGCAATGAAAGCTAATCAAGAAAATCAAATGTTTTTTAATGAAGAAATTGTAAATATTTATAAAAAAGGCGATGTTTTTTATCTAATTAGTGCTAACAAGACTGAATTTAGTGCGAATTTCGTAGTGGTAAATGCAGGTGCTCATTCATTGTTTTTAGCACATAAGATGGGTTATGGTCTTGATTACGCCTGTTTGCCTGTTGCAGGTAGCTTTTATCTGACTAAAAAGCATTTATTAAATGGTAAAGTTTATATGGTTCAAAATCCAAAATTACCTTTTGCGGCATTACACGGCGACCCTGATATTTTATGTGATATGAATACTCGTTTTGGTCCGACTGCTTTAGTATTACCTAAGCTTGAGCGTTATCACGGGCTTAAGAGTTTGCCTGAATTTTTTACAACTTTACGCCTTGATGGAACTACTATTAAAATATTGCTTGATTTAATGAAAGATAGCACTATTAGAAATTATATTTTAAGAAATTTCTTATTTGAAGTGCCATACCTTAATAAAAATCTTTTCGTAAAAGACGCTAGAAAAATCGTCCCAAGTCTTACAACTGATGATATAACTTACGCAAAAGGTTTTGGTGGAGTTCGCCCACAAGTGCTAAACAAAACTGAAAAGAAATTAATGCTAGGCGAAGCTAGTATAGTGCCACAAAATCAAGGAATAATCTTTAATATGACCCCAAGTCCAGGTGCGACTAGTTGTATGGGAAATGCTTTAAGAGATTTAAGAATGGTGGTTGATTATTTAAAACTTGAATTTAACGAAGAACTATTCAATAAAGAACTAAGGGGATAAAATGAAAAAAACAAAAATAATAGCAACTTTAGGGCCTGCAAGCGATAGCGAAGAATGTATAAGAGAAATGATAAAAGCAGGTGTTAATGTATTTCGTTTAAATTTTTCTCACGGCTCACACGAATACCACAAAGCGAATTTAGATAAGGTAAGAAAAATAGCTGAAGAATTAGGCGAAAATATCGGAGTATTACAAGATATTTCAGGGCCAAAGATTAGGGTATTAGAACTTCCTGAGCCATTTTTATTAAAAAAAGGCGATAGATTAGATATTTATAGACATACAATAAAGGCTAATCAAAAAGCGCAAAATCACTATGAAGTAAGCACAAATTATAATGAAATTCTAGGTGCAGTAAGAGTTAGCGAAGCTATATATTTATGCGATGGTTCTATTAAAGTAATAGTTGAAGAAGTAGGGCAAGATTATTTAAAATGCCAAGTTCAAAACGATGGAAAATTAGCGTCAAATAAAGGTATAAATTTCCCTAATACAAAAATCAACATAGAAGTAATCACTAAAAAAGATAAAGATGATTTATTGTGGGGTGTTAAAAATGATGTTGATTATATGGCAATATCTTTTGTTCAAAACGCTTATGATATCAAAAATGCTAAGCAAATATTAGCTGAAAACGGAAATAAAACCGCTGTTTTTGCAAAGATTGAGAAATTTGACGCTGTTGAGAATATAGATGAAATTCTTAATGTAAGCGATGGGATAATGGTTGCTCGTGGGGATTTAGGAATAGAAGTTCCTTTTTATAAGGTTCCAAGCATACAAAAATCAATAATCAAAAAAGCTAACGAAATAGGTAAGCCAGTAATCACTGCAACTCAAATGCTATTTTCTTTAGCAAATAACAAAAGTGCAACTAGAGCAGAGATAAGCGATGTTGCAAATGCTGTGTTAGATGGAACTGATGCTGTTATGCTTAGCGAAGAAAGTGCAGTTGGAATTGACCCTGTAAATGCCGTTAGCATTATGGCTGCAACTATTAGCGAAGTAGAGAAAATCTATCCATATTGCAATTTTAATCACGATAAAAGAGATATGACTGATACCATCGCAGCATCAGCTGTGCAACTTGCAAAAGATATTAATGCAGACGCATTGATTTGTCTTACAAGTAGTGGTGCGAGTGTTAAAAAAATGGCAAGATATAGACCTGATACAAAGATAATAACAATGAGCCATTGTGATAAAACACTAAAAAGCCTTAGTATTTGTTGGGGTCTTAGTGAAGCTTATGTGGTTGATAAGGCAGGTAGTTTGCACGAACTTTTACAAAATTGTGTAAGAGTAGGGGTAAAAAAAGGCATTATGGATAAGAGTAAAAATTATGTTATTACAGCAGGTTATCCTGTAGGAGAAACAGGTAGCACGAATTTAATCAGAGTTCTTGGAAAAGAACAAATAGAGTATTATTTAAACTTGTAGAAAAAAAGGAATTTAAAATAGGCTTTTGCTTATTTTAAATTCTAAAAAATGAATGATATTTAAACTTATATTAAATAATAATTATTATAATACTTATCAATAATTATGAAAGGAAGTTTAAATGAAGAGAATATTCTTAAGCTCAACTTTAGCTTGTGTTTTAGCAAGTTCTTTAAATGCTAGTTATGTAATAAAACCAAATGAAATGATTGATATTTATGATGATAGTATTAATAAAACTAGCATTCAAGCAAATCTTATTAAGTCTTTAAATCCAGATGATAGTTTTAAATGGCATTATGCAAGATACTTTGAAGGAAAATCAAAAACTGATTTATATTTTAGAGATATTAGTGTAAGAGATGATAAATTACTAGCAGCAGGGAGCTATCATTCATCAATAGTGTTATTTGACTTAAAAAATGACAATATTGTTTATAATGATTTTTATGCGATAAAGGATGCTGATCATTCTGAATTAGGTAAGAAATATCCAGAAGCTACCGACGATGCAAAAAAACAAGAAAAAGCTAAAGAAGATAGCAAAACAGATAATAACGATGATGATGAGTGGAGTGGGGCAAGTGAGCTTTTCGTAGAGCAAGTAGAATTTATAGATGATAAAACTGCTTTTGTAAATACTATGCCAAAATATTTAGGAAGAGATAATAAAAATGCTAGACCATATTTGCACCATTCAGGACTACATAAAATAAAATTAGATAATAGCGGTGATTTAAAGGAATTAGCTTTTTTAAAGGGTGAATATTTTTTGTTTAGAAAATACAAAGATGGTGTAATTGCTTTAGATGATAAAGAAACTTTTAGTATTTTTGATAAGAATTTAAAATTGATAAAAAGCTTTAAGATTAAAGATGTAGTAAAGGCTGATGTTAGGCTTGATAGATTATTTGTGCTTTTAAAAGGCGAAAATAAAGGCATTTATGAATACGATATTAAAAAATCTAAACTAAATAAAATCGCAGATTTTAACGCACAATATTTTGGTCGTCCTATAAAAGCTACTACAAGCCCTTTTTTAGTAAGTCCTGATGCAAAAAATATTTATTATGCAACACCACATAATTATAATTCTAAGCTATGTAAAGTAAGTGTATTAAATCATACAACAGAATGTTCAAATACAGGTTTTGCTTTATATTCTGGCTCTTATGCTATTAGTCCAGATGGTAAAACTTTGGCTTATACTTTTGGAGATAGATTAGGGCAAACTAGCATTTTTAATATTGAAAATAAGCCGTATTTAGCAGGAAGTATTAAGGGTGGGAATGTAAGTTATGCCGCTACATTTAAAGACAATAATACATTAATTGTTTCTAATAATCGTAGAAATATTGATATTTATGATTTATCAAAAGGTAAAAGCATTAGCATAGATGATAAATTTGAGAATTTAAAAGCAAATATTTTTAGTTTTATTGCACCAAATATGGAAAATATTAAAATTAAGATGAAAAATAGTGGTGGAAAAGAAAAAATAAAATCAGATATTATTTTTCCACAACATATTGATGGGATAAATATTGTGTATCTTTTACCTGATGAGTTTGCAGATTTTGTTGATGAAAAAGGTAAAATTTTTGCTTTACCAAAAAATGATTTAAGTGGGGAATTTAGCGTTATATTAAAGCTATGTGAAAACGGCAAAATAATTCGTGAAGAAGCCTTAACAACTCCATTTAATATAAAAGTTAGTAAGTGAAAGAATTTGTTTTTTCTTGCTTTAGCACAAAATGTGTTGTTAAATTAGAAGCTAGCGAATATGAAGCTTCTAATTTAGCTATTAAATGTTTTGAGCTTTGTAAAAATCTACATTTAAAATATAATTATTTTGATAATTCTTCGTTGGTATCTAAAATTAATAATAAAAACAAAAATCGTATAAAATTAGACCAGCAAACTATGATGATTTTGCAAAAACTCTCAAGTCTTAGTGAAATTACTAATTATGCTTTTGATATTACACTAATCAATAAAAAATTAAAAAATAATGCAAAATATGGTAAAAATTCATATTTTTTATCTAAAAAATTTATAGAATTTGAAGATATAAATACAAAAATTGACTTAGGTGGTGTGATTAAAGAATTTGCAGTTGATGAATGTGCTAAAATTTGTGAAAAATACAAATATGTGATTAATTTTGGAGGGGATTTAAAGACTAATAAAGAAATATTTGTAAATATTAAAAATCCTAAAAATCCACAAGAAGCTATTAAAAAATGGCAAATCTTAAATCAATCGCTAACAACTTCAGCACAATATGAAAGGGTAAATCACATAATAAATACAAAAGATTTTAAATACTCTCAAGTTAGTGTAATAGGAGAAAACACGCTTAGTTGCGGGGTATTTTCCACTGCTTTGTGCTTTGAAGAATTTATTTTGCCTAAAGAGTATTTAGCAATTTGCATTGATTTTAATAACGAAATAAAATACCAATCTAATCGCGACAGGTAATTTAATATATTTTAAGTGAAGTGAAAATAAAGAGAGTTTTATTATGTTACTTTAGAACAATCTTGATTAAAAATATTGTTACAAATGCTTGTTTTTTAGATATTTAAAGAAAAATAGCAATAATTTTTGTATTACTTTCATAAAATATATAAAATTACAAATACCACTGCTTGTTTTGCTCATTGCAACATAATTTTTATCAAAATCATAATTTAAGAATTTTTAAAAACTTAAATATATTTTTATGAATAGTAGCGTGAGTTGAAAATATTGCTTGTTATATTCTAACTATTTGCTTTATATGTTTGTTTTGTTAAAATATTTAGAAGTTTCACTAAGTTTTATACTTAATATTTAATATAGTTTTGTTGTGATTTTTTATATTGTGCCATTAATTTTAAATTCTATTTTTGCAAATAATTATATTGTGAATTTAATATTTAAAATATTTATTTGATTTTAGATACGAGCTAAAAATAAAATTAAGGG
>NZ_JACGAT010000005.1:0-103758 GCF_020137635.1 Campylobacter sp. RM12642 | reverse complement strand
TATAATTTATTAAAAAATCTTTTTTAATTCTTCTAAAGCCTTAAATCTGTGGCTAATTTTATTTTTTTCATCTTGACTAAGCTCTGCAAAAGTCTTACTTAATCCTAAAGGAATAAACATACTATCATAGCCAAAACCATTATTACCGCTTTCTATTTTACTAATCGTTCCATCGCAAACGCCTTTTGCAAATTCTATCTTTGAATTAGTAATTAAGCATAGAACACAAACAAAACTAGCTTTACTAAAATCAACTCCAACTTTTGTTAATTCAAGGCGTAATTTTTCTCTATTTTTAGCATCTTTTTCATCACTAAAATCATTTGCGTATCTAGCAGAAAAAATGCCTGGAGCATTATCTAAAGCCTCAACGCAAAGACCACTATCATCAGCTAATACTGCATAATTTTTCTTATCTTCTTCGCTTAATTTATCCCACAATGCTTTTGCTTTAATTTTTGCATTTTGTTTAAAGCTATTTCCATTTTCAATAGGATTAAAATCACTAACAAAATCACTTGCTAAATAAAGCTCGCAATTTGTTAATAATTCTTTAAATTCTTTTAATTTACCACTATTTGAACTCGCAATTATTATTTTCATTATCTATCCTTTATAATTTTTAGTATTATAAGTAATAAAAATACCAAAAGGACAAACCATTAAAGATTTAATAATTATTGGAGCTGGAGCAGCGGGATTATTTTTGGCTGCTAATTTGAAAAAAAATGCTTTAATTTTAGAGCAAAATAACGCCGTTGCTAAAAAACTTTTAATAAGTGGTGGTGGCAAATGCAATGTAACAAATGAAAATATCAATATTAAATCGTATTTATGCGATGATTATGATAAATTAAAGCAAAGTTTAGATGAGTTTAGCTATCAAGATAATCTTAATTTTTTTAAAGGAATTAAGTTTAATAAAATTAGAAATAAGCAGTTTTTTGCTCCTAATTCTTCGTTAATCCTTGATAAATTATTAAGTCAAAATAAATCAAAAATTATGCTAAATACTAAAGTTTTAGGCTTAGAAAAGGCAAATAATTCTTATAAAATCATCACAAATAAAGGCGAGTTTTTAGCTAAAAATGTAGTAATTGCTACTGGTGGAATTTCTTTTGCTACTTTAGGAGTAAGCGATATTGCATTAAAAATTGCAAAAGAATTTCAAATAGGATTTAGCGAGTTTTTACCTGCTTTAGTGCCACTTACTTTACAAAAAGATGAGTTTTTTATGAAAAATCTTAGTGGAATTAGCATTGAAGTTTGCATTAATGATATTTTTAAAGGTTCTATGTTATTTACCCATAAAAGTATTAGCGGCCCTGTGGTTTTGAGTGCTTCATTGTTTTGGACTAAAGGCAAAATCAAAATTAATTTTCTAAATGATTTTAAAATAGATTTTAGTAGTTTAAAGCAAGCTAGCACGCATTTATCTTTACCTAAAGCTTTTATTAAAGAATACTTAAATGCAAATAATTTAAGCGATAAAGCAATGAATAAATATAATTTAGAAGAAAAAGAGATTATAAATAAATTATATAATTATGAGTTCGCACCAGCAGGAAATCTAGGATTTAATAAAGCAGAAGTTTGTAAAGGTGGAATTAGCCTAAAAAGCCTAAATGAGCATTATGAAAGCTTAGAAAATAAAGGTTTATTTTTCATAGGTGAATGTTTAAATGTAGCAGGGATTTTAGGCGGATTTAATATACATTTTGCATTTGCTAGTGCAAAAAAATTGGCAAATTATTTAAACAAGGAGTTAAAAGATGATTGATTTATCAAATAATGAAAATACCTTAATAAAACACGATTTTAAAAGCATTATGAATGATTATGATTTAATGTGTAAATACCCTTGCGATAGCGAGTATTTGCTAAAAGAAGAACTAGCCAAAAAGCATAATGTAAAATCAAATAACATAAGCTTAGGTTGTGGCTCAAGCGATATTATTTATAGAACAATTTGTGCTTTAAATGCAAGAGCAAAAAGCGAAAATAAAGAGCTTAATTTAATAGTTCCTATGCCAACATTTGATTTGGTTTTAAGCATTGCAAAAGCTTTAAAAGTAAAAATCACTTATATTTATTTAAAAGATGATTTTATCCTAAATGTAAATGATATAAAGCCATTAAAAAACTCATATAATTTAATTTATATTACCAACCCAAACAACCCAAGTGCAAAAGAGCTTAGCCAAAATGATTTAGGGTATTTATGCTCAATTTGTAAGGATAATACTTATATGATTTTAGATGAAGCTTATGCCGAATACAATACTAATTTTATAAGTATTAAAAAATGTCAAAAAAATATAATAATTACTAGAACCTTTTCTAAAATCTATGCTCTAGCGGGACTTAGAATAGGATATGCTATTGCTGAAAATGAATTGCTTTCTTTTATTGATGAGTTTATTTTAATAGACAATATCAATGCTTATGCTTTATTTTGTGCTATAAATGCTTTAAAAGATGAAGAATTTGTAAGTAAAACAAGAGCTATGACTTTAGAAAATAAGGCTAAATTAGAACAGGTTTTAAATGAATTGGATATTTTTTATTTTAAATCTAATGCTAATTTTATTTTACATAAAATAAAAAGTGAAAATTATCATAATTTTATGCTAGAAAACGGCGTTAAAGTAGGTAGAAAAATACATAATTATCCTTTATTTAACAGAATTAGCGTAGGAAATATTGAAGAATTAAATGTATTTTTTAAAGCCTTAAAATTAGCAAAAGAAAAAGATTTGGTGTAAAAATAAATTAAGAATTTAATTCTTAATTTATATCAAATAAAGAAGGTGTATAACCACTTAATTTTAAAAGCGAATAAGCTTTAGTGGTTGCTACTCTTCCTTTTGCACTTTTTTCTATGTAATTATTTGCTATTAAATAAGGCTCGATTACATCTTCAATAGTTCTTTCATCTTCGCTTAAAGCTGCTGCAATAGTATTTAAGCCCACTGCTTTTTTAGCCTTGCATAAAAACTCAAGATAATTTAAATCGCACTCATCAAGACCTAATTCATTTACACCTAAACTCTCAAGCGCTAATTTAGCTCTTTTTAAAGTGATTTTTGTTTCATTATTTACTATGGCAAAATCCCTAACTCTTTTAAGAAGTCTAAGGGCAATTCTTGGGGTGCTTCTGCATCTTTTAGCTATTTCTTTACTAGCGTCGTTATCACAGGTAATATCAAGCTTTAAAGCAGCTTTGCTAATAATTAAAGCAAGTTCATCAGGGGTATAAAACTCTAGCCTACAATTAATCCCAAATCTATCCCTAAGCGGAGTTGAAATTCCACCGCTTTTAGTAGTAGCAGCAATTAAGCAAAACTTAGCTAAATCAATTTTAACGGTTTGAGCTGCAGGGCCACTTCCTATTATAATATCAAGACGAAAGTCCTCCATCGCTGGATATAAAACTTCTTCAATAGCAGGGCTTAAGCGATGAATTTCATCAATAAATAATATATCTCCATCTTCAAGATTTGTAAGAATTGCAGCTAAATCTCCGCTTTTTTCTATCATAGGCGCTGCTGTTGTTTTAATATTTACTCCCATTTCATTTGCAATTATATTTGCTAAAGTGGTTTTTCCAAGACCTGCAGGGCCAAAAAATAAAGTATGATCTAGTGGGGCATTTCTTAACTTTGCTGATTTTATAAATACTTTTAAATTCTCTTTAGTTTTGTTTTGACCTACATATTCATCAAAAGTGCTTGGTCTTAGGCTAATTTCATATTTGCTATCATCTTTAAATTGTTCAATTTCAACTATTCTTTCCATTTTTTACCTTAAATAATGTTTGTAAATAATTTGTATAATCTTAGCAAAATATAAAAACGAGTGATTACATGAATAAAAATTTAGGACTTTTAGGGCAATTAGAATTAGAATTTGATTTTGATATCGTTGATGATTTTATGACCCATTTTAATATTTTTTGCGATTCTTTAGAGCCTGTTATTATCGCACTTGAAGATGAAGATAAATATAAAAATAAAGTAAATGAGCTTTTTAGAATGTTTCATAATATGAAAAGCGCTAGTGGTTTTTTAAAAATTAATCAATTCGTAAATATTTGTAAAATTGTTGAAGATGTCTTAGATGAAGCTAGAGATATGAGAGGTCCTGCTAGCGATGAATTAGTAGATTGGCTACTTTTTGTAACTGACCAATTTATGATATACAAAAGAGATTTTAACGATAATAATCCTTATCTATCAGCTTTAAATCCAAAAATTATTCACCTACCACAAAGGCTAAATAAATGAATGCTAAATATTTTATAACAGCTATTGTTTTATTGGTTTTATGTTGTTTGCTTTATTTATTTAAACCTTTTTTATTAACTATTGCAATCGCTGTTTTAATGGCAGTTGCTACTGCAAATCTTCATCATAAAATATTCATAAAAACAAAAAGAAAATATGTAGCTCCAATAGTTTTAACAACTATGATGTCTTTATTATTTTTTGCTCCACTTGCATACACTAGCTTTTCTTTAGCAAGTTCAATTAAAGACTTAGATATAGTTCAAATTCAAACAACAATTACAAAATTAAAATCAGCAGAATTTAATTTACCAAGCAATTTAGACTACATAGAGCCAAAAGTAAAAGAAGCTTTAAATGAAATAGATTTAAATAATGTAGGTAAAAATATATTAAATTATGCTTCAAATTTTACAAAATCAGGTGTTAAATTCTTTACTGAACTTATATTAATAATAATATTTTATTTCTTCGCAAATTATTACGGAGTAGAACTTGTAGGATTTTTTAGAAAACTTATGCCGCTTAAAAAAAGTGAATTTGAAAATGTATTAGGCGAAGTATCTAATGTAATGAGCGTTGTGTTTTATTCTGTAATTATTACTGCTGTTTTTGAAGGTTTATTATTTGCAGTATTTTTAATGTATTTTGGATATAACGGACTTTTAATGGGTATTTTATATGCAATATCTTCGCTAATTCCATTAATAGGCGGTGCTTTACTTTGGGTTCCTGTTAGTTTGTATGAATACTCTCACGGCAATACAGCAAATGCTATAATAATTGCACTTTATTCAATTATTATGATTTCTATTATTGCAGATACTTTTGTAAAGCCATTAATAATTAGATGGATTAATGAAAAATTGTTAAAAACTCCAGCAAATGTCAATGAGCTTTTGATATTTTTTGCAATGATTGCTGGTATTTCTACATTTGGCTTTTGGGGAGTTATATTAGGGCCTGCTATTTTGGCTTTATTTTTATCAGTTGTAAAACTTTATGTATTAATTATAGAAAAGCATTAAATTATTATTTTTTTAATACTTGGATTTAATCTAACTAAAGCTTCATAAACATTAGTATTAAAATAATTTGCGTATTTTAAAGCATCGTTAAATACGCAGATATTTTCTTTATTAGTATCTTCAATACTAAAGCTATCCATTGAGATTTTGCCTAAAACTTGTTCATTATTTGCTAATTTAAATTCTTTTAAACCTTTATAATATAAAAGCCCATCTCCATATCCTAAATCATAATTAGCAACTTTTAAATCCTTATTAGATACAAAAATCTCATCATATCCAATACTATCTCCAGCACTAATAATTCTTGAGCTAATTTTTTCAGCCCAAAGACTTAAAACCGGCTTTAAATTAGCCTTTACATCGCAATATCCAAATTGTGCTAAACCTACTCTAGCAGCCTTATCGTATTCATTTTCATCTAAAAATAAAGTGCTAGAATTTGCAGAGTGAAAAAACACTTCATCAGAATAATTATTCTTTATAAACTCGCACATTTTTATATAAAGTGGTTTTTGATTTTTAATATTATTTGGACTTGAATAATGAGTGAAAGCTGATACTAATTTCAGCTTTTTTTCTTTAATAATTTTTAGAGCTAATTCTAAATTGTTTTCACATATTCCACTTCTATGCATATTAGTATCAAGTTTTAAAGCGACTTTATCTTCATTATTTAAATAATCAAAATAACTCAAATCATTAATCGCTAAAATATAATTATCGCAAGCTTTATAATGCTTTGGAATTTGAGATAGTATTAATATATTTTTAAATTTATTTTGAATAATACTAGCTTCATTTATGTTTTTTACTGCGACATTTTTAATACCAAATTCTAAAGCCAAATCACTAATTATATTAATATCGTGCCCGTAAGCATTGTCCTTTAAAATAATGATTAATTTATCAATGCTACTAACTTTTTTTAAGCACTCATTTAAATTATGAAAATAATTTGCTTTATTAATTGTGATAAATGCCATTATTGCTCCGTTAAGATTGATATTTTTCCATTTACTAATTCAACATATAAAACTTTTTCGCCATTAAAAGTATAACTTGAAGTAGCATAATTTTCATAAAAAGTAATCTTAAATATTTTTCTTTGCTCTAAATTAGGATAAGGAATTATATTTATATCTTTAAATTGTATTGTTTTATCCTGCTTTCTACTAAAAATTGCCTTTTTTTGCTCCTTAAAAGCAGATATTTTCGTGCCATCATATTTAATAAACTCATCACTATAATAACTAAGATATGTTTTATAATCATTGTTAGTCCAAGCATTTTTCCAGTCAAATAAATTAGCCAATATTAAAGCAATTTCATCAGCATTTGTGCTAACAACGCCTTTTTCATTAATTAATACATATATTTTTTTATTATTTACAATGCCATTAAAATCTAGCAAAACATCATTAGTCATTACAACACAACCCTTAGTCTTATAAGCATCATATCTTACATCGCCTTCAAGTGGAAAACCATGAATCCAAATTCCAGAGCCTGTTTTTTTACGAACTTTATCATATAAATTAGGATAGTTTAAAACAAAAGCATAAGGTCCATAATAATTATCAGGTGGAACCATTTTGTTTAAAACCTGATAAGCTCCAATAGGGGTTTTTAAGTCCCCTTCTCTTTCTTTATTACCCATAAGACCTGTTATTACACTTTGCTCGAATTTAGGTGTTAATTTGTTGTTTTTTTCTTCAAATAAAACTAATTTTTGTTTATCTTTATCAACTACTACCACCATAGCATCATCGCTATAGTATCCATATTTTAAATCAAGTCCTTGCAATTGAGTTTGCCAAAACTTAACATCACTAAGTCCAGCTTCAAGCTTATTTTCAACTGCACCTATGCCATCTTTTAAATAAATTTGTAATAAATTGTCTGAATATAAATAAATTGATAATAATAAAATTATGATTTTTTTCACTATTAGCTCCTATAAAAGTTAAGGACTAATTATAAAAAGTAATTTTAAAGCTAAGTTAATACCAAAAATGTTTTTTTGATTATTGCTTTCATTAAGAAAAATTTATTTATAATCCTTATCGTTTTTATTAAAAAGGAGAATTCAATGAAAAAGATATTATTAGCGTTAAGTTTAGGTGCAAGTTTATTTGCAAACAATATAGAAATAAGTGAGCCTTATGTTAAAATTACCCCACCAAATGCAAAAAATTCAGCTATTTTTATGAGTATTAAAAACAACTCAAATGAAGATATAAAGTTAGTTGATGCTAAATGTGATTTTGCAAAAAATACAGAAATCCACACTCATATTCACGAAGATGGTATGATGAAAATGATTAGAATACAAGACGCAACAATCAAGGCAAATGATACTTTAGAACTAAAACCAAAAAGCTATCATATTATGCTAATGGATATTAAAGATAGCATTAAAGAAGATACTAAACTTAATTTAGAACTAAGCTTTAGTAATGGCGAAAAAGTTGAATTAAAAGACATTCCAGCAAAATCAATAATTCACGCTCATTAATGAAAAAATTAATATTTTTATTAGTAATAATTGCTATTTTTGCAAGTTTGTTTTATTTTTATCCAAATTCTAAAAAAAGGGAGTTAATCACTACATTAACTCCACTTAGTTGCGATTTAAATGTAAGTGAGTGTGAAGTAGATTATAATGGTAAAAAAATCATATTTGATTTAAGTCCAAAACCGCTAAAAACCTTAGAAGAAACAAAAGTAATTATTAAAAATTTAGAAGATTTTCCCAAATTAAATGCAAGACTTTATGGGCTTAATATGTATATGGGAGATATTGTAGGAGAATTTGAAAAGATTAATAATGCTTATATTGCAGATATTGTTTTTAGTGCTTGTACTGAAAATACTATGAGATATAGATTAGAATTATTTAATGACAATAAAAGCCTTGATTTATCTATAGATTTTGATGTTAGGAGATAGTATGAAAAAGCTAATTATTTTTATTTTTTTAGGATTAATCTTAACTGCTTGTTTTAATAATAAATATGATTTTAATTTAAAAGGAGCAGGTGATAAAACTTATACCCTTAAAGATTTTAAAGGAGATAATTTATTAATTTACTTTGGCTACACATTGTGTGCTGATATATGCCCTACTTCTTTAGCTATTGCCACTAAAGCTTTAAATGAATTAAATAGAAATGATATAAAAATATTATTTATTAGTCTTGACCCTAAAAGAGATACGGCAAATGATATAAATGAATATGTGCAATATTTTTATAAAAACTCACTAGGACTTGTGCCTAGCGAAGATGAGCTTAAAAGAATTTCAAAAAACTATGGGGTAAAATATGAGTATATTTATCAAGATAGTGCTGCTGAATACACCGTAGCTCATAGCTCAAGTTTTTATATAATTGATAAAGATGGTAATTTCAAAGGAGAAATAAGCAATTTAACAAATGCGAATGTTAAGAAAAAAATTAGCGAATTTTTAGGTAATAATTAACTATTTACTTTTACAATTCGGTTTTTAAATATATAAAGGAGAAATAATGGCTACTAAAAAAACTAGCGAAAAAGAAACAAAGCAAACAGCTAAAAAAACTACTGCTAAAAAAGAAACGGCTAAAAAAGAAGTAAGTAAAAAAGAAACTTCTAAAGAAGTAGCAAAAAAACCAACTGCAACAAAAGCTGAAAAAGTAGAAAAAGAAGTAGTTGAAGATAAAGCTGTTAAATCTAAATCAAAGGAAACTACATTGTCTAACGAAGTAAGTAAAGTTGAAGAATTACAAAATGAAATTGAAAAATTAAAAGCTGAACTTGGTATTATGAAACAATTCAATAATAATCGTGATAAAAACTCAAGCGATAAAATCTTTATGGAACTTGAAAAATTAAAAGAGATTATTTATGGTTTAGAAGATAGAATTGAAGAGCTTGAATATCAAGTAAGCGAAAAAGACGATTATTAATATTCATTCCGTTTTTCGGAATGAATTAAACTTATGCTATTTACATTTATTCTTTCATTAATTAGTTTTGTTGTTTTAATTATTTTTAAAGGTATTGATTTTACTTATTTAAATTCTTTATATGATTTTATAAGTTTTAAGACACTTGCCTTACTTTCTATGTTTATAGCTGTTAATAAATCCTTAGAATTAATAGGAGCATTTAAGCTACTTGCCTTTTATGTATTAAACAAAATTACCAAATTAAAAACCATAGCAATTTTACTAATACTAATATGTTTTTTTAGCTCTATGTTGGTTACTAATGATGTAGCATTGCTTTGTTTTGTGCCTTTTAGTATTTATTTATTAAAAGAATTAAAAGCGAAAAAATTTACTATGCAAATCATAATATTACAAACAATAGCAGCAAATCTTGGCTCAATGCTAACCCCATTTGGAAATCCACAAAATTTATTTATATTCACATATTTTCATTTAGATTTTTTAAGCTTTTTTAAAAGCACTTATATTTACTGCATTATATCTTTAATATTATTATTTATTTTTACCATAAATATTAAAAACAAAAACATAAAACTAAAAAATCTTATAAAAACTCAAATAAATCAAAAATTATTTATCCAAAACCTAGCATTATTTTTCATATCAATTTTATGTGTTAGTGATATTTTAAATATATTTTTAGGCTTTTTTATAGTTTTTATAAGCTTATTTATTAGCAATAAAAACGCAATTTTTAAAGCTGATTTTTCTCTTATTATAATTTTTATAAATCTTTTTATATTTGTAAAAAATATAAGTTATTTTATAAGTATTAAAGAATTTGATATTTTTTATCTAAGTATATTTTTATCTTGGATTATTAGCAATGTTCCTGCTTGTGTGTTTTTAGCTAGTTTTACAAATGATTATAAAGAATTATTACTAGGGGTAAATATTGGCTCATTAGGGACTTTAATAGCTTCTATGGCGAGTTTAATTTCTTATAAATACTATATTAATTCTTATAAAAATAAAGCTTTTAAATACATAATCAATTTTACTTGGATAAATATTGTATTTTTAATAATTTTAGTAGTTTTTAAAGAATTATCCCGAATTTAATCGGGATAAAATTATTTCGTATTAAATATAAATTCCTTATCAAAATCAACTTCTACAAAAGATTTCAAATTCCCTTGTAAAATAAGCTCACTAAGTCTTGAATCAATTTCTTGATATATAGTTCTTTTTAAGGCTCTAGCACCATATTCATCACTATATCCTAGATTTAAAATTTCTAATTTTGCATTCTCACTAATACTAAAGCTAATTCCAAGTTCTGCTAATTTATTGCTAGTATTTTTAAGCAAAATATCAACAATTTGTAAGCATAAATCTTTGTCTAAAGCATTAAATCCTACTATTTCATCAAGCCTATTTACAAATTCTGGTTTAAAGTATTTTAATAATTCTTTATTTATTAATTCATTTCTTTCTTTTTCATCTTTAATCTCTACAAACTTAGCTGCTCCAATATTACTTGTAAATATTATTAAAGTGTTTTTAAAATCAACCCTAAAGCCTTTATTATCACTCAAAGCTCCTTCATCTAACATATTTAAAAATATATTAAAAATCTCAGGATGAGCTTTTTCTATCTCATCAAAAAGTAACACCGAATAAGGTCTATTTTTAACAGCTTCTGTTAATTGTCCGCCTTCATCACTTCCTACATAACCAACCGCAGAACCTATTAAATTGCTTACTCTATAGCTTTCAGCATATTCATTCATATCAAAACGAATTAAAGCCTTTTCATCATCAAAAAGCTCTTTTGCAATTGCTTTTGCTAATTCAGTTTTACCAACTCCTGTAGGCCCTAAGAATAAAAAGCTTCCTATAGGACGATTGCTATCACTAAGCCCTGCTTTATTTGCCCTTACTGCACGAGCTAAAGCTTTTATAGCTTTATCTTGTCCTACCACACGAGTTTGTAAATTATTTTCAAGATTTAAGTATTTTTCACTCTCATTGCTTAGTAATTTACTAACCTTTATTCCTGTCATTTTTGCCAAAATTAAAGCGACTTGCTCATCATCAACTTCGTTTTTAAGTAAAGTTCCGCTTTGTTTTAACTCTTGCCAATTTGCCTTAGCATTCTCAAGCTCATTTTTAACTTGTGGGATTTTTCCGTATTCAATCTCTCCTGCTTTTTGATAATCTCCTTTATTTTTTGCAATATTTGCTTCATTTTGCAAATTATTAATCTCGTTCATTTTCTTTGAAATTTCGGCAAATACTCTTTGCTCGTTTTCAAATTTCATTCTTAATTTTCTTTCTTCTTCGCTAAATTCACTTAATTCATTTTCAATTTCTTTTAATCTTTCTTTATTTTTTTCTTCGCCTTCCATTAATAAAGCTTCTTTTTCAACTCTTAATCTAACGATATTATTTTTTACATTTCTTAAAGCACTTGGCTCACTTTCAATTTGCATTTTAAGTTCAGCCGCAGCTTCATCTATTAAATCTATTGCCTTATCAGGCAAAAATCTTCCTTGAATATAACGATTACTAAGCTTAACAGCAGCTACTAAAGCTTTATCATTAATACTTACATTATGATGAGCGCTTAATCTTTCTTTAAGACCCCTAAGCATTGCTATTGCATCATTTACGCTTGGTTCATTCACAATTATGCTTTGAAATCTTCTTTGCATTGCAGCATCTTTTTCAAAATATTTTTTATATTCTTTTAAAGTGGTTGCACCAATGGTTTTAAACTCGCCCCTACTTAAAGCAGGTTTAAGTATATTAGCAGCATCCATACTTCCTTCGCTTGCACCTGCACCTAATATTGTATGAATTTCATCAATAAAAATTATAATATTAGGATTTGCTTTTACACTTTCAATTATATTTTTAAGTCTTTCTTCAAATTCTCCGCGGTATTTTGCTCCTGCAACAAGTGCTGCTAAATCAAGACTTAATATTTGTTTATTAGCTAAAGAGCTTGGCACTTGTTTATTAGCAATTGCTTGAGCTAGAGCTTCTACTATAGCTGTTTTACCAACTCCTGGCTCACCTAATAAAATAGGATTATTTTTGCTTTTTCTAATTAAGATTTGCATAAGCCTTTCTAATTCATTATCCCTTCCTGTAATCGGGTCAAGTTTGCCTGATTTTGCTAATTCAACTAGATTTGTGGTGTATTTTTCTAATTCTTTATTACTTATATCATCTTGCTCTTTTTCGCTAATTTTTCTATCACCTCTTAAAGCATTTAATTCACTTTTTAATACAAGTAAATCTAAATAATCTTTTAATAACTCACAAATTCCACCCTTATCACACTCACTAATTATCCACATATCAGTGCTTAAGTAGCTATCACCTTTGCTTAAAGCAAATCCAATAGCCTTTTCAAGTGAAGTTAAAAGTGCATTACTAGGTTTTACATTATTAGCATTTACTCCATCGCTTTTTACTAAATTATCAGCCTTGCTTTTTAGCATTAATGAAATTGCAGTTTTATCTATTGATAATTTATTAAATACTTGATTAAGAATAGAACTTGAATCATTAGCAATAGCCCATAAAATATGAAATGGTTCTATATTTGGATTTTTATTAAATACACATAAGCTCACTGCTTGACTTAAAGTTTCATTAAATTGATTTGTTAATTTATCTTGAATATTCATATTATCTCCTTTAATTGATATGGTTCGCATTATATTACTTTAGTCTATTATTGTCAAGTATAAAATTAAATTTATCACTTAAATATCTTAAGTGCTAAGTTTTTTATTTAAAAATACATATAATTGCTTACTTGTATTTAAAAAATTGCGTTAAAATCACAGCTTTAATCTTAAATCTTATTGGAGCTATCGTGAATTTTAATAAAAAGATATTTTTGTGTGTTGCACTTGGAATTTCGTTGTTTGCAAAAACTGATGAAGAAGCTGAAAGACAAGCATTCTCAAAGCTTATTAAGACTTTTAGAATGATTGAAGCAAATTATGTTGATGAAATCAGTATAGAGCAACTTGTGGATAAATCTTTAGAAGGATTATTGAGTAATCTTGACGCACATTCAGCATTTTTAAATGAAAAGAATTTCAAATCTTTACAAGAAAGCACAAACGGAGAATTTGGCGGTCTTGGAATGACTTTATCAATTAAAGATAATGCAATAACCGTTATTGCACCGATTGAAGGAACACCTGCTGATAAAATTGGTATAAAATCAGGCGATGTTATTTTAAAAATTGAAAATGAAAGCACGATAGGAATGAATCTTGATGACGCAGTTTCTAAAATGCGTGGCAAACCAAATACTAAGATTAATATTACAATATATAGAAAAGGCGAGAAAAAGCCACTAGATTTTACGATAACAAGAGATATTATAAAAGTTGAAAGCGTTTATACTAAAAAAATAGAAAATACAGACTTTTTATACATTAGAATTACAAGTTTTGATAGAAATGTTGTAAGTAAAGTAAAAGACGCATTAGCTATTAATAAGGATATTAAAGGGATAGTAATTGATTTAAGAAACAATCCAGGTGGTTTATTAAACCAAGCTACAGATTTATTGAATTTATTTATTGATAAAGGTATTTTAGTATCTCAAAAAGGAAGAGATGAAAGTGCTAAAATAGATACTTTAGCAATTAAAGGTGCTGCAATAAATACAAAAATACCTATTAGTATAATTGTAAATGGTGGAAGTGCAAGTGCAAGCGAAATCGTAAGTGGAGCTATGCAAGATAGAAAAAGAGCGATTATTGTTGGTGAGAAGACTTTTGGTAAAGGAAGTGTTCAAATGATTAGAGAAATCAATGATAAAGAAGGTATAAAACTAACAATTGCAAAATACTACCTACCAAGTGGAAGAACAATTCAAGCAGTAGGAGTTACTCCTGATATTATTGTGTATCCTGGTAAGGTAAATACTGAAGATAGTGGCTTTAGTATAAAAGAAAGTGAACTTAAAAAACACCTAGAAAATGAATTAGAAAAAATTGATGGTAAAAAAGAAAACAAAACCGATAAAAATACGCTAACTCAAGAGCAAATCAATGAAGATTCTCAATTAAAATCAGCAATTGACGCTTTAAAAATCTTAGTAATTAAAGGAAATTAATGAAAAAAATAATCTTTTTGATATTTGCTAGTATTTTATTTGCAGCTCCATCAAAAGAATTAAGTGTAATGGACGCTCAAGTTTATACAAACCTTAATCAAAATAATGAAGATGCAAATAGTTTTACTAGCGATATTAAAGAAGAATTTAATGATAAAGTAGAACTTGCTATTAATGCTAATTTTTCAAAAAATTCTGTAAAAACTAAAGAAGTTTTTTATATAGATATAACAATTAATTCTAATTACAAAACAAATTTTACTCCGCAAATTAATTTTGAAAAAAGCATTGATATGCAACAATTAAATAAAGATATTAAATTTAATAGCGAAAATGGAATTTATACTACTCGTGTTTATTTTCAAGCAAATACAGCAAATGCTAAACTAAACTCAATTGATGCTAAGTTATTTAGAAATACTCAAGAAGTAGGAAATGCTAAAATCAGCCTAGATAATTTAAAAATTGAAGAATTAAAATTTAATAAAGATTATGTAGAGTTAGTTGCAAGTGATTTAAAAATTACGAATTTAAAATGCACTGAATATGATGAAACTAGCGTTATATGTGGAATGGACGCAAAAGCAAATAACACTAATTTTAATAATTTTTCTTTAAAAACTGCAAAATCACAAAGCATTACAAATGTCGGAAAAGACTATGAAAATGCAAAATGCTCAATTGCTTTAATTTTTCCTAATAATATGAAAAATTTCTCTTTTTCATATTATGACCCATTAGAAAATAAATTCATAGAATATTCTAATAAAATCATAGTAGAATCTGAAGAAATAAGCACTCAAACAGACTTAAATCCAATAACAAAAGAAATTAATTTTTATTTACAAATTGGAAGCTTAATCTTAGCTGTAATTTGTCTCATAATTGTAGTAATTTTTAAAAGGTTTTTTTCTTTAATAGCACTTGCTATAGTTTTTGTGGCTTTTAGCTTTATTGATGGTGGGAATTTTAGTAGTGCTAAATTAAAATCAGGTGCAAGTGTTAGAATTTTACCAACTAATAATTCAACTATTTTTTATAAAAATACTGACATAAAAGAAGTAAAAATCATAACCAAAAAAGACAATTTTGTAAAAATAGCACTTGATGAAAATACAAGTGGTTGGGTAAAAAATGAAGATATTGAATAAAATCTTAAGTATTTTTCTAGCAATAATCATAGCAATCAGCATTGCTTTTGTAATTGTTTTAATGTTTATTTTCCCTAAAAAAAATTGGGTTATTAGAAAAACTTGGGCAAAATTTATCCGTAAATTGTGCTGTTATAAAATAGAAATAAAAGGCGATTTTAATCCTAATGCAAGAATGATTATCCTAAATCATCGCTCAATGCTAGATATTATCGCACTTGAAGATGTATATCCATACGATTTAGCTTGGATTGCAAAAAAACAGATTGAAGAATTATTTTTCTTTGGAAATATCATAAAATTACCTAAAATGATTTCAATAGATAGAGAAAACGCAAGAGATTTTGTAAGAGTTATAAATGAAGCAAACGATAGATTAAATAATAATAGAAACATATCTATGTTTCCTGAAGGAACTAGAAGTGATGGTTATGAGTTATTAAGATTTAAAAAAGGCGCTTCAATGCTAGCTACTAAGTTAGATGTTTTAGTTCAACCTGTTGTAATTATTGGTTCAAAAGAGATTTTAGATAGTAAAAGAATAACAATTCACTTAGGTAAAAAACTTACAATAATACCTTTACAACCACTAAAAGCTAATGAATTAGACAATGCAAAAGACTTAATGCAAGAAGCAATTAATGAATATTTCAAGGCTAATGAGTGAATATTTTTATGGTTGCTTTAGGTGGAGCCATTGGTGCTGTTTTAAGATATATTTTAAGCACTTTTATAAATCGTAATTTTGATTTTAAATTCTTTATAGCTGGGACATTAATCGTTAATTTAATAGGCTGTTTTTTGATAGGATTATTTTATGCACTAGCTAAAAATTACGAGAGTTTAAACGAGATAAGATTATTAATAGTAGTAGGATTTTTGGGTGCTTTTACTACTTTTTCATCAATTACTTATGAGAGCATAACATTATTAAAATCATTAGGCTTCGTTGCCTTTAGTGCAAATATTATTTTAAATGTAGTATTTGGACTAATAGCAACTTATATTGCTTTAAATTTTTTTAAATAGGAGAAAATATGGAATTTAAAACCGAAGTAAATCAATTACTTAATTTAATGATTCATTCACTTTACTCAAATAAAGAAATATTTTTAAGAGAGCTTATATCAAACTCAAGCGACGCTATAGATAAGCTAAATTTCTTAAGCCTTAGCGATGAAGCTTATAAAGGAATTAGCTTTAATCCTAGTATTAAAATTAGTATTAATAAAGACGCTAAATTATTAATCATAGAAGATAACGGCATAGGTATGGACGAAGCTGATTTAAATAATAATTTAGGCACAATTGCTTCAAGTGGAACTAAGAAATTCTTAGAAAATTTAAGCGAAGATGCTAAGAAAAATAGCGATTTGATAGGTCAATTTGGTGTTGGATTTTATTCAGCATTTATGGTTGCAAATAAAATTGAAGTTTATACTAAAAAAGCCTTAAGCAATGATTCGTTTTTATGGAGTTCTGATACAAATGGTTATGAAATCACTAAAACAAATAAAGATAGTTTTGGCACAAAAATAGTTCTACATTTAAAAGATGATGAGTTTTTAAACACTCACACTATTGAAAATCTAGTTAGCAAGTATTCAAATCATATTTCTTATCCGATTTTCTTGGAAAAAGAGATAAGTGTTGGAGAAGGAGAAAACGCTAAAACTGAATTAAAATTCGAGCAAATCAATAAAGCAAAAGCTTTATGGAGAGAAAACAAAGCAAGTCTTAAAAAAGAAGATTATTTAAAATTCTATGAAGGTATAAGTTATGATAGCAAAGAGCCGATTTTATATGTTCATACTAAAAGTGAGGGCGGTTCTTTAGAATATTCAAGCTTATTTTTTATCCCTGCAAATGCTCCACACGATTTATATAGAGTAGATTATGAAAAAGGTATAAAACTTTATGTAAAAAGAGTATTAATTAGCGAAAAAGAAGAGATTTTACCAAGTTACTTAAGATTTGTTAAAGGTGTGCTTGATGTTGAGGATTTACCTTTAAATGTAAGTCGTGAGATACTACAAGAAAATGTAATTTTAAGAAAAATCAAAGAAATCAGCACTAAAAAGATTTTAGGTGAATTAGAAAAATTACAAAAAAATGACGCTAATAAATATGATGAGTTTTATAAATTATTTGGTGCTGTATTAAAAGAAGCATTGTTTGACCCAAGTGCGAACAAAGATGAGATTTTAGCATTATGCAAATTTGATAATAGTCAAAACGATACTCAAATCACACTTGATGAATATTGTGCTAATTTAGGTGAAAACAAAACTATTTATTATCTAATCGGTGAAAATAAAGAATTATTAAAACACTCACCTTTACTTGAAAGCTACAAAAAAAATAGCATAAATGTATTGCTTTTAAGCGACAAGATTGACCCAATCGTAATTCCTATGGTTCATAAATATAAAGATTTTGATTTAAAAGCTATAAACGAAGTTGATGAAATCAAAAAAGATGAATTAAACGATGAGCAAAAAGGCTTTTGTGAAAAACTAAGCAAAATATTAGAAAATGATGTAAAAGAAGTAGTTCTATCTAATTCTTTAGAAAGCTCATTATCAAGCTTAGTTTATGATACTAAAGACCAAGAATATATGATGGCTAAAATGATGGCTCAATTTAGCGGAGAAAAAATGAATGCTAAAGGCGTTTTACAACTAAATGCAAAACACGAATTAGTAGCAAAACTAATAAACGAAAATAACGAAGATAGCCTTAAAAATCTAGCATTTATAGCTTATGGCACCGCAGCACTTGCTCAAGGCTTAGAATTTGCTAAGGTTAGTGAGTTTAACGAAGCTGTTATAAATCTAGCTAAAAAAGCGTTTTAATGCAAGAAAACAAAGCCTATTTAAGCGAACAAATAATTACTTATTTAGGCAATAAACGCTCATTATTAGGCTTTATTGAAAAAGGCGTAAAATATGCAAAAACCGAGCTTAAAAAAGATAAATTAAGCTCGGTTGATTTGTTTAGTGGTAGTGGCATTGTCGCAAGATTTTTAAAACAACACTCAAGCTATTTAATAGCAAATGATTTAGAAAGTTATAGCAAAGCAATCAATGAATGCTATTTATCAAATATTGATAATAATTTTTATAAAGAGCTTGAAATAGAGCATAAAAAACTAAAAGAACAAATCATTAATAATTTTAATGAAAACGGCTTTATACGAGAGCTTTACTCTCCTAAAGATGAGCTAAATATCACTCAAAATGATAGAGCTTTTTATACAAATTATAATGCTAGTTATATTGATACAGCAAGATTATTGCTAGAAAATCACAAATATAAAAAATACTTTTTAGCACCACTTTTATATGAAGCTAGTGTAAAAGTAAATACAAGTGGTGTTTTTAAAGGCTTTTATAAAAATAAAAACGGCATAGGAGAATGGGGCGGAAGTGGCAAAAATGCTCTTAGTAGAATTATTGCTAATATTGAATTAGCAATGCCTATTTTTTCAAACCATAATGTGCCTTTTAATGTGTTTTGGCAAGACGCAAATGTTTTAGCAAATGAGCTTGATTGTGATTTATGCTATATTGACCCACCTTACAATCAACACCCTTATGGCTCAAATTATTTTATGCTAAATCTAATTACAAATTATATTAAACCACAAGATATTTCTAAGGTTTCAGGTATTACAAAGGATTGGAATAAAAGCGTTTATAATTCTAAAAAAACAGCTAGCGAAAGCTTTTTTGAGCTAATAAACAATCTAAAAGCAAAAATAATTTTAATCTCATATAACAACGAAGGCATAATAAGTGAAGATGAATTTAAAAACACTCTTTTAAAATTTGGTAGCTTAAATATATTAGAGCAAAAATATAATACCTTTAGAGCAAGTAGAAATCTAAATAATCGTAAAATCCATGTAAAAGAGATTTTATATATCCTTAAAAAAATATAAAAATAATATATGATTTAATATGCTTAATCACAAAAACTACCTAAAGCCTTATTTTTATCTACAAAATATACTACTTATAATAAAGACTTAAAATTATCATAAATATTTATATTTTTATTAAAAGAATTTAAAAACACACTTTCAAAATATATTTTTATAAAATCAAAAGCTTTATTATTATTGTTTGATAAAAATACTAATTAATAAAAATTATTATTTATATTATCCATAGATATAATATTTAAAATATAATTACCTATGCAAATATTATTTGTATAAATTATTTAAGGAGTTTTTATGAAAAAAATCATTTTTTCTTTACTTTGTTGTAGCAATTTATTAATATCTCAAACTTTTATAGAATTTAACACTCTAGGTGCAAGTATTAAAGACAAAAATAATATTTTTGACAAT
The DNA here is from genome assembly GCF_020137635.1 of Campylobacter sp. RM12642. NCBI lineage: Bacteria > Pseudomonadati > Campylobacterota > Epsilonproteobacteria > Campylobacterales > Campylobacteraceae > Campylobacter > Campylobacter sp. RM12642. The sequence continues at coordinate 83,849 of NZ_JACGAT010000005.1, read as the reverse complement.
GATTTATCTAGCACCTTAAACGCAAGTGTATATTTATATAAAATGGATAATTATGATAATGATTTTGTAGGTGGAATAGACTTTAGCCATTTTAATATATATTCAAGGTTTTTTATAGGCAATCAAGGAAGCAAAACTGATATTGATTTATATAATTTAACAGCTTTAGGTGGATATGGATTTTATAATGATATTTACAATATATCGCTTTCTTTATTAGGCGGTGTAGGATATGAAAAGGCTAAATATAATTTAAGTAGTGATATTATAAAAAACGCTAATTTTAATAAGAATTTAAAATCAAATCTATTAACGCTAGGAATTACTGCTAAATCGTATTTGGACAGCAATTTAATACTTGGAATGAGATTATTTGCCAAACACTACACAAACAATAATATAAAAGAAAAATCAGTCCTAGCAGGAGATATATCATTAGGTTATAGTATTTCAAGACAACTTAATGGATTTTATACTCAAGTAAAAATAGGTTATGATAATAATTTAGTAGGTAAAGGCGTTAATTTTGGAATAGGATTAGGCTATTCATTTTAAAACTTAGGTTTTTTATCCAAAAGATAAAAAACCTTAAATTAAATCTCTTTTATAAATTCTTTTTAACTTTCTATCTAATTTATAGCATACTTCATAAATTGCAGGAATAGCAAAAAGTGTTAATATGGTTGAACTAATAAGACCACTAATTACTGCAACTGCCATAGGAGAATTACTCTCATAACCAGCTCCGTGTGAAATAGCTAAAGGTAGCATTGCAAAAATCATGGCAATCGTAGTCATTAATATCGCTCTAATTCTACTTTTACCAGCTATTTTAAGAGCTTCTTTAACCCCTATTCCACTATCACATAATTTATTTGCAACATCAATTAATAAAATTGCGTTTTTGCCAACCATTCCAAATAACAAAATAAGAGCAACCAAAACAAATAAAGAAAATGTATTGCCTGTCAAATAAAGACCAATACAAGCTCCTGCAAACGCAAGTGGCATTGTAATCATTATTACAAATGGAACGATAAAGCTTTCATAAAGAGCTGCTAATACTAAATAAATTAATAAAAACGACAAAATCATAACCATAATAAAACCAATAATCGTTTCTTCTAAAAGGTCAATAAAACCAGTAAATGTATATCTTAATCCAGTATTTTGCATAATTTTACTCATATTAGTTTCTAGTTTTGTTTTTACCTCATCTAAAGAAACTCTATCAACTCCTGCAGTAATTTTTACAGAACGAGTTTTATTAAGTCTATTGATACTACTACTATCCTTAATTAGTTTGATATTTACTACATTTAATAAACTAATTACATTATTATCCATAGTTCTTATTTGTATTTTTTCAAGTGATTTCATATCTTCTTTAGATACTTTTTCAAGTTGAATAAATATATCTTTACTATCTTTTAAACCATCTAAAACCCCAACATTAGCGTGAGCAAAAGAAGTTTGAATTATCCCTGCTAATTCTTGAGTATTTACATTTAATTTTCTTGCTTTTTCTTTATCTATATAAATAGCTAAAACATCTGCATAAGCATCAATATCATCGCTAATATCAACAACGCCTTTTAATTCGCTTAAAATATTTTTTGCTCTTCTACTAGCACTTACTAAAGAAGAAAAATCATCACCTAATAATACAAACTGAACCGGCTCATCAATACCTGCACCTTCAAATTTAGGTATTTCTAAAACTTTGATTTTAAATTCTTTTAAACTCAAACTATCTCTTAGATTAGAAACAACTTCTTTTTGTCTTTCAGTTCTTTCATCTAATGGTTTTAACTTAACATATATTTTAGATTTTTTTCTATCTTTTGCATCATCGTAGCCTACTAATAAATAAGCATAATCTACATTTTTATTTTCTTTAATTTGTTTTAAAACTTCTAAAGATTTAGTTTCCATAATATCTATTGATACATCTTTTTTAGATTCTATTTGAACTTGAAGTTCGCTATCATCTTCCATAGGTAAGAAATCAAGTCCTATTTTAGGTGCTAAAGAAAAAGATAAAGCACATAAAATAAAAATAATACCTATAAAAATCTTTTTGTATTCTAATATAGTATCAAGAGTATTTTCATACCATTGTTCTAGTCTAGTAAAATACTTTTCTGTATTATCGTGAAACTTACTCTCTTTAACATTTAAAAATCTAGCACTAATGGTTGGGACTAAAAATACACAAACCAAAAACGAAATAATTACCCCAAAAGCAACGCTCATTCCTAATGTATTAAAAAACAAACCAGAAATACTATTCATAAACGAAATCGGAATAAATACACATAATAAAACTATACTGATACTAAATACAGAAAAAGCAATATCCTTAATACCTTCATAGCTTGCATATAAAGCATTTTTTTCTGTTTTAATCTTTTTACTAATATTCTCAATTACAACTATAGCATCATCTACGAATATACCAATAGATAAAGTAAGTGCTATTAATGTCAAACGATTTAAATCGTATCCAAATAAATCTATTAAAAAAAAGCTAGAAATAATTGAAGTAGGAATTGCTATGCTAGCAATAATAGTAGCACTAATATTTCTTAAAAATAAAAATACTATTAAAATTGTTAAAATCACCCCTAAACACATATCAAATACAACTTGATATATGTGTTTTGTAATATTTTCTGATTTATCATACACAACACTAAAATCTATATTTTTATGATAATCTTGAATACCTATTAAAGCTTGTTTAATATTTTTAGCAACTTCTAAACTATTTTGACCTGTGATTTTTTTAAGCTCTATTAAAACTCCATTATCTCCATTAAAATAAGCATAACTATCTTTTGAAGTATAGCCTATACTAATATCTGCTACATCTTTTAAAAATACTCCTGGAGCTATTCTTAATTGCTCTAATTCTTCTACACTATTTGAGTCAAAATAACCTTTAATAGTAATATTTTTAGCTTCATTTTCAATACTTCCTAAAAAGGTTTTAAAATTCTGCATTTTTATTAGTTTTGCTACATCTAAAGAATTAATATGGTATTTATTTAATTCATCTAAATTTAAATCAATTTTTACATTGTTTTTTAAATACCCTACCATTTTAACTTCTCCAACGCCTTTTATACGCTGAAAGTCGCCTTCTAAATCATCTTCAATCAACTGCATTAAATCTTTATCGCTTAAATCTTTAGATGAGATAAAAATACTCATAACTGCACCTGCATCTGATGAGACTTTTTCAACACTTGGTGGGTATTCTAATTTCATTTTTGATATTTTTTCACGAATATCATTTACTGCTATTTCTAAATCTTTACCTAGTTCAAATTCTACGACTATTACGCTTAGATTATTAAAACTTTTTGAACTAATTCTTTTTATCTGGCTAACACCTGAAATTTGATTTTCTAACTTTTTAGTAATTTGAGATTCTACATAGCTTAAATCAGCATTTGCAAATGTAGTGATTTTAACAAGTGGAATATCAACATTAGGATATAAATTAATTGGCATTGTAAAAATTGATATAACACCAAAAATCAATAACCCTAAAAAAGTCATCAAAATAGTAACAGGTCTATTAATTGCAATTTTTAACATTTATTTATCCGTAATAATATAACCATCTCCAAATGAACCAATTTGTATATCATTTGCTAAGACTTCTGCATAAATTTTTCTAGTTTTTATATCTATATTTGGATATACCTTACTAATTACACCCTTCATATTTAAACCATTTATACTATATTCATAAGTATTACCTACTTTAACCTTATCAGAATACTTTTCATCAAAACTTAAAAGTAATTTAACTTCAGGGTAACTATCTAAAATCAATAAAGGTTGATTAGGACTTGCTACGCCTTCTCCAACTTCAATATATTTTGCCGTAATTACTCCATCAAAAGGAGCTTTTAATTTTTTTTGATTTATTAAAGTTTCATATTTTTTACTAGACATTCTTGCTGATTTTAGTCTTTGTTCTGCTTCGCTTTTTTTAAAATTAATTTCATCTAAAATTTGTTCATTCAATACTGATTTTACTTGCTCGTATCTTTTAAGAGTGCTAATTGCTAAAGTTAAAGCTTCATTTGCTAATTTTTGTTGAACATTTGATTCTTCTAATCCAACTTGCTCAATTGAACTATCAAGTTCTAATAAAATATCACCTTTTTTCACGCTTTTACCTACATCTACATTAATTTTATTTACAATTCCAAAAGACTGCAATGACAATTTAGCACTTTTTTGAGCAACCACATCAAAACTAGCATAAATAGAATCTGCAAATAAATTAAGACTAATTAACAAAAATAATAATTTTTTCAACATTTCTCCTATAAATCAATTACAAAATCTTTAATAATAATACCTTTAGCAAGTAATAATTCTGCCTTAGTTATTTCAAATTTAGCTTTACTTAAGCTAAGCTTCGCCAAAGCTCCTTGCATAGTTTCTAAAGAATTTAAATATTCAACATATCCAACAAGTCCAGCTTCATATTTTTTAGCAATACTCTCATAAGCAATTTTGCTAGCATTTAAAAGCTTTTCATTGGCATTGATTTCTTCTTGTAAAAATGAAATTTTTTGAATTAATAGTTTTTCCTTTTCACTAACTGATTTTTTACTATATATATTCATTTCTTTAGCGGCTAAATTACTAAGTTTTGCACTCTCATATGCCTTTTTGTCAGCTCCAAAAGAAAAAACATTCCAAGATAAACCTAGCATAAATATATTTGAAAACATTTTTTCTTTTACTCTTTCTTTTACTATCATATCAAATGGAGCATATAAAGAATAATTGAAATTATTTTTTGAAAATCCCACAATATTTTTTACAAAAATAGTAGGTTTAAATGGTGCTAATGATAAATCCTTATTAAGCTCACTCATCTCTTCTTTTAAAGAATTTATTTTAATATCATAAGATTTATTAGCACTATCTTCATAAATAATAGCACTGCCTTTTGTAGGAATAAAATTATTATTAGTTATTAAATAAATATTACTTAATATCTCATCTTTTTGATAATTTAAATTATTTAATTCACTTTTATTTAATTCTACTTTTGCTCTAAATATTTCTAGCTCATCATTAGGTCTTAAGCCTACTTTATTTAAATTTTCTAATCTACTTAAACTTGCATTTAAATATTTTAAATTCTGCTCTTTATATTCAATATTTTCCATTAAAGCTAAATAAGAATAATATAAACTTACTAAATTAAATTCCAATTCATTTTTAGCCTTTTCTAATTCAATTTGACTTAATTCGTGATTTTTTTTCGCAAGATTTATATTAGAATTTCTTTTACCATCATAAATTAAAGCATCTATTGCTACACTTACATTTGTTAAATTATTTGGATTTATTATATATCTATCATAATCAAAACTAACAAATCCAACTTGTAAAGTAGCACTAGGATAGTATTTGTATTTTACGCTTTTTGCACTCTCTTCTTTGCTTAAAGTTTCATAATTTTTAGCTTTTAATTGCTCATTATTCTCAATACTTTCTAGCATAGTTTTTAAGCTAGTTGCATTAAGCAAACTAAGACTTAATAAAATTAAAGATAATTTTTTCATATTTTTTCCTATGTAAAACTTTTAACCAAATTACCAATTAATAAATTCCAACCATCAACTAAGACAAAAATTAGAATTTTAAATGGTAAAGATATCATAACCGGCGGCAACATCATCATACCCATAGCCATTAATACTGATGATACAACCATATCAATTACTAAAAAAGGTAAGTATAGCAAAAATCCTATCTCAAATGCAGTTTTTAATTCACTAATCATAAAAGCAGGAACTAAAGTTACTAAATCCACATCATCAATACTCTTAGGATTATCAATATTTCTTAAGCGATAAAATAGTGCTAAATCCTTTTCTCTAGTATTTTTAAGCATAAATTCTTTAAACGGCTTAACACTTAATGCAAATGCTTCTTCATAGCCTATTTTTTCTTCCAAATAAGGCTTAATTCCTGTTTCATAAGATTTATTAGCAGCTGGTTGCATTATAAAAAAAGTTATCACAAGTGCTAAAGATATTAAAATTGTATTAGGTGGCATTGCTTGTGTTCCCATAGCTTGTCTCATAAACGAAAACACTATAACTAATCTTAAAAACGAAGTGCATACAAATATAATACTAGGAGCTAAAGCCAATATAGTTAAAACTATGACTACATTTAAAGTAGTTACTAATTGGCTAGGCGTTTCTGGTGCGCTTAGATTTAGATTTAATGTAGGAACGCTAAGTGGAGTATCAGCATAAATAAACACTGAAAACAATAATAAAAGCAATAGTTTTTTCACTAATTTCCTTAAATAGTTTTTAAAAATGTTATCCAAAACTTGCTAACATTTTCTTAAAATCTAAAGGAAAAATATGAAATTAAGCATAGTAATACTAGCAGCTGGTTTTGGCACTAGAATGAATAGTAATTTAGCAAAACCTTTGCATACAATTTGTGGGAAATCTTTAATTAAAATTATTATTGAAAATGCTTTGCAACTTAGTGATGATATAACTTTGATTTTACACCATCAAGCAGACGCTATAAAAGAGCATTTAAAAGATTATTCTAATTTAAAATATATATATCAAGATATGCAAAATCATAAAGGCACAGGCGGGGCTTTAATAAATTATGAGCCAAAATACGAAGAAGCGTTGATTTTAAATGCTGATATGCCTTTAATCACACAAAATAGTCTAAAAATTATAGCTAATACAAATTCTAAAATAGTTTTAAGCACTTTTAATAAATATAGTGCTAATTCTTACGGAAGAGTGATTAAAGAAAACGACAAAATAAGTAAAATTGTAGAAACAAAAGATGCAAACAATGAAGAATTAAAATGCACTTTGTGTAATGCTGGAATTTATAAAATAAGTAAAGATATATTAAAAACTTACATTCCTAAGCTAAACAACAACAACGCTCAAAAAGAATATTATCTAACTGATATTATCAAAATGGCTATAGATGATAAAATAAGCGTTAGTGAATGTACCTTTGATGAGATTGAGTTTTTAGGCATTAATAATAAATTAGATTTAGAACAAGCCGAGCAAATTATGCAAAAAAGAATAAAAGATGAATTGCTTATAAATGGCGTTGTTATGCATAATAAAGATAGTATTTTCATAGAGCTTGATACACAAATTAGCAATGATTGTGAGATTGAAAGTGGAGTTGTGATTAAGGCAAATTCTATTATAAAAAGCTCAAAAATCTTAGCAAATAGCGTTATAGAAAATAGTGAGATAATTAATTCAAGCATAGGGCCAATGGCTAGAATTCGTCCAAAATGCGTTATTAAAGATAGTAAAATCGGTAATTTCGTAGAATGCAAAAATGCAAAATTAGAAAATGTAAAAGCTGGGCATTTAGCTTATTTAGGAGATTGCGAGATTAGTAGTGGTGTAAATATTGGCTGTGGTGTGATAATTTGTAATTACGATGGCAAAAACAAACACCTAAGCAAAATCGGTAAAAATGTCTTCATAGGCTCAAACTCAAACCTAATAGCACCAATTAACATACCTAGCGATACTTTAATTGCAGCAGGTAGCACGATTAGCAATAAAGACGCTGCTAAATTAAAAGCAAAAGATTTATTTATAGAGCGTAATAAAGGCGTGATTTTTAATAATTTTAAGGATTTTTAATGAAAGTATTATTATGTGTTAGTGGAAGTATTAGCTTTTATAAAAGCTTTGAATTAATTTCTATGTTTAAAGAAGAAGGAATTAAAGTAAAAGCTTTATTAAGTGATGGGGCTTTGAAATTCGTAAATAAATTAGCTTATGAAGCATTATGCGAGAGCGTTTTAACAAGTGAGAATGAAAGCTGGGAAAATGATAAAAATCACATAATGTTTTCAAAAGATTGTGATGCTGTTGTATTTGCTCCTGCTAGTGTTAATTCAATAAATAAACTAGCTAATGGAGTTTGTGATAATGTATTTTTAAGCACCTTAATTGCTTCAAACAAACCACTAATAATAGCACCTGCAGCAAATACTAATATGTATTTAGCAAGTCAAACACAAAAAAGCTTAGAATATTTAAAGAGTTTAGGTGTAAAAATAGTAAAGCCAATTAGCAAAACCTTAGCTTGTAAAGAATTTGGCATAGGAGCTTTAGCTAATACAAAAGATATTTTTCTAGCAACTTTAAGAGAAATTTATAAAGATAAATTCTATATGGGAAAAAATATTTTAATAACAGGTGGCGGCACTCGTGAGAGCATTGATTTAGTAAGAAATATAGGAAATTATTCAAGTGGAACTATGTCAGATGCACTAGCTAAACAAGCTTATTTAAGGGGTGCAAATGTGGTGTATTTAAAGGCTAGATGTGATGAGATTAAAAATGAAAATTTCACACAATTAAGCTACGATACAAGTGCTGAATTAAAAGCCTTAATGCAAGATTATAAAGAATTTGATTATTTATTTATGTGTGCTGCGGTTAGTGATTTTATCCCTATCAAACAAGAAAGAAAAATAAAAAGAGATGAATTCGATGAAGAATTTAATATCAAAATAAGACCTAATGATGATTTATTAGCTACTTTTAATTTTTCGGGTAAAAAAATCGGCTTTAAGCTAGAGTGTGATGAAAAGACTGCCTATGATAATGCAAAAAAAGCTTTAGTAAATAAAGGTTTAAGCTTATTATGTCTTAATATTTTAGGAGAACATACTCAATTTGGCTCAAGTAAAAACGAAATATTTTTCTGTGATTATTCAGGCATTAGCGAAGGGTATTTTGATACTAAAGAAAACTTAGCAAAAATTATTTTTGATAGAGTAAAAGCTGATGTTTAATGATGTTTTGCCAATTAAGTTTAAAGTAATTGATAAATTAATGTTTAATCGCTACAAATTATTAATTGGTAAAAAAGAATTAACCACAAAATCAAACATTAATTTAGAGCCAAACACTTATTATTTAGCTGAAATTTATGATAGTTTAGTCTTTAAAAATCTTCAAGCTGATAAGGTTTTTGCCTATATTGATTATGATTGTTTTGAGTTATTAAAAATCGCTTTTAGAGATGATTTTAAATACACGCTAATTAATTCATTAATCCAAACAAATCAAAAATCAGATTATGAATGCTATAAAACAATGCTTTTTGCTTTGAATGAAGATATTTTATATTTACCTTGTTTGCTTGAAGGAAAACCTATATTAATTGAATATAGAAAGAAAAAAAATGAATTAGCAATTTATTATGATGTTTTTGCTAAATTAAGCCTTTTTTTAAATGATAATAAAATATTAACTAGCTTTTCTAAGGTTCAAAAAATCTGCTTTGAATATTCGCAAAATGTAGAATTGACTACTTATAAAGATGATTTTTTTAGCCTTAGTTATAAAGGAAATTTATGAACGAGTTAAATCATTTAGCAATCATTATGGATGGTAATGGTAGATGGGCTAAAAATCAAGGTTTATTAAGAAGTTTCGGGCATAAAGCAGGTGCAAAAACTATTGAAAGATTGGTAAAAGCTTGTATTGAAGAAGGCGTTTTAGAGCTTAGTTTATTTGCATTTTCTACCGAAAATTGGAAAAGACCTAAAGAAGAAATTGAGTTTATTTTCAAATTACTTAAAGAATACTTATCTAGTGAATTAAACAATTTTATAAAAAATGAAATTAGATTTAAAAGCTTTGGAGATATTAGTGTTCTTGATGTAGATACTAAGAATTTAATTAATGAGTTTGAAGAAAAAACTAAAAATTACTCAAGAATTATTTTTAATCTAGGCATAAATTACGGCGGAAAAGATGAGATTTTAAGAGCTTTTAAAAAATTAAAAGCAAGTGATGAAGAAATAGATGAAAATAATTTTAATAAATATTTAGATATTAAAAACAATGTTGATTTATTGATTAGAACGGGCGGACATTTTAGGATTTCAAATTTCTTACTTTGGCAATGTGCTTATGCAGAGTTTGTTTTTACCCCTACTTTGTTTCCTGATTTTAAAGAAGATGAATTAAAAGAAATTATTAAAAATTATAGAATTTGTAAAAGGAATTTCGGTGGAGTTTAGTATTTTAGTTTTTATATTTGGGCTTGTTTTTGGCTCGTTTTTAAATGTATTGATTTTAAGACTACCTGAGAGAAAAAGTGTTTTTTATCCGCCAAGTTCTTGTGGAAGCTGTAATAACAAATTGAAATTCTATCACAATATTCCTATTATTTCTTGGCTAGTTTTAGGTGGTAAATGTGGGTTTTGTAAAAGCAAAATAAGCATTCAGTATCCATTAATTGAGCTAATTGTTGGCTTTATATTTTTATATTGCATAGATATTAGTAGTTTAGAAAATCTTGCTTATTCTATTTGCTTAGCATTATCATTTAGCTTATTATTTGCACTTTGCATTATTGATGTTCGCTACCTTGCTGTGCCTAGCTTTACTTTAATGCTAACTTTGATTTTTGCTCTAATTTATACTCATTCAATAAGTAGTTTTAAAGATGCTTTAATCTTTGCAGGTGGTGCGTATTTGCTAAAATCTTTAATAGAGAGCATAATGAATGCAAAAGCAAAAAGCGATGATGAATGTATTCAAGTAATGGGCGAAGCTGATATTGAAATAATGGCATTAATTGGAGCCTTATTAGGAATTAAACTTGGTTTTGTGGCTATATTTTTAGGAGCTGTTGTGAGTTTGCCTGTTTTTATGTATCTAAGAATAAAAGGCAAGGAAAACATACAAGTTCCTTTTATACCATTTTTAAGCATAGGACTTGCTTTAGTATGGTTTTTCCCTAGCGTTGGGCAATTTTGTTTAGATTATGTGCAATGATTAAAAAATATTTATTTAGACAATTCATAGGCTCTTTTTTATCAATATTTTTAACGCTATTTTTAGTAAGCTCTATCATTGTCTTATTTCAAATAGCAAAAATTACTTCTTATATAGAATTAAGCTTATATGAATTATTTAAATTATATTCTCTTATGAGTGTAAAACTCATAATTTTTACTACTCCTATTAGTTTTTTTATTACCTGTTTTATGTGTATTCTAAGATTATCTAAAGAAAACGAAATAATTATGCTTTTTTCTCTAGGATTAAACCCTAGAAAAATAGCTAATTTTATTAGCTTTTTAGCCTTTATAGTAAGTTTGGTTTTATTAGTAATTAGCATAGTTTTAATGCCGCTTAGCTTTTCTTTATATGATAATTTTATTGATTATAAAAAAGCCTTTTCTAAAATTAATCTTAAAAATGCTAATTTTGGTCAAAAATTAGGAGATTATATATATTTTGCAGATGAATTAGAGAATGGAATTTATAAAAATATTGTTTTATATTTGCCAAAAACAAATTCTAAAAACGAACAAATATTATTAGCTAATCAAGGAACAATCCTAAACGAAGATAATAAAATCACATTTAATTTAGACAATGTAATGCTATATAATTTCAAGCAAAATACAGAAATTGCAAAGATTAAAAACCTTAGCTTTAGCACCTTAATTAATTCAAAAATTACCAATATTCAATCATTTAAAGACTATTGGAAAGATTATAAAACCCCTTCAAAATCAAAAGAATTAGTAATCTATGTCCTACTTAGCCTACTTCCTATTGCAAGTGTTCATTACGCACTAGCATTTAGTATTATTAGCTCAAGGTATGAAAAAAGCCACGAGTATTTAGCTATGCTTGTGTTTTTGATAATTTATCTAGTTCCTATGATGATGTTTTTAAATTATCATTTTTATACTATTACTTTTGTATTTTTCACTTCGCTAATAATTTCTAAGATTTGCTTTAGGAAAAAGATTTTATCAAGGTATTAAATGTTTTCAACTCTTAAGATTTTTAATAAAAATATTATTATTTTAAGAGATGATTTATTAGGCGAAATTAACGGCAATAAAGCAAGAAAATTAGATATATTTAAAGACTTAAAACTCCCTTATAAACACATAATCTGCTATGGCTCAAGTCAATCAAATGCTATGCAAGCACTAGCACTCTGGACTAAAAATAATAATTATAATTTTTCTTTTGTTTGTGCTAGAAGATGCGAAATTAGTGGGAATTTAAAAAGTGCATTAGAAAATAACGCTGTGATTTATTATGCGAATAATCCTAAAGAATTTGCAAAAACTTTGCATAAAAATGATAATAATAGCTTTTTAATTAGCGAAGGTGTTTGTGAAGATTATGCTAGATTTGGCTTTTATAAAATGGCAAAAGAAATAGCAAAAATTGTAAATGAATTAGATTGTGATGTGGTATTAGCAAGTGGGACTTATACAAGTGCGATTTATCTTGAAAAATATCTAAGCACACTTTCAAATGCTAGAGTTTTTACAGCATCTTGCGTAAATGCTAATGAATATTTTGTAAAACAAATAAACAAACTTAATCCAAATTCCAAGCTAAAATTATTAAAAACTGCTAGAAAATATCATTTTGCAAATCTTTATGAAGAGCTATTTGTCTTAACAAAAAATATTAGCGATATTGAGTTTGATTTGCTTTATGATAGCGTTTGTCTAAAAGCAATTTATGAAAACCTTGATGAACTAAAAGAAAATATCTTATATATTCATCAAGGCGGATTAATTGGTTCTAAGAATTTAGAACTTCGTTATAATAAAAAATATAATCTCATAAATTAAAATTTCTTATTCTTAGCACCAAAGTGGCAAAGTAAAGAAAACACAATACACATAATACAAGCAAATAAAAGCATATATAAACCTGCATTCCAACCAAAAGCATCAACCATAGCACCTAAAAGCATAGTTCCTAAAGAAGCTCCTACGACATAGCTCATAAATCCACGAAGACCAACGCAAGAACCTACAGCAAAAGCAGGAACAACTTCCATAGTTTGAACACTTGCTAAAAATTGTGGCACATATACTAAACACCCAGCTGCTGCTGCAAAAAATATAGTGTAGTAAATATTATCGCTCGTAAAATATCCAATAATCATAAAAAATATTATACAAACAGCAAGAATTGCAGGTGGCATTCTATATCCTTTAAATAATCTATCAGATATAATTCCTGCTAACATTGTTGATGGAATTGCAGCCCATTCAAAGAATAAAAACGCTGTATGCATTTGCTCTTTACTAAAGCCTTTTACAGATAAAAGATAAATAGGAAGCCAATTTATCAACCCAAATCTAATCATATAAACAAAAGTATCCATCCAAGCAACATACCAAGCATTAGGGTTTTTTAGAACATATTTAACAAATATTTCTTTACTACTTAAATCAGTAGTTGAAGCTGAGTTTTTAATATCTTCTTCATAGCCTCTTAATTTATTAATCTCGTTTAATTCTTTTAACCCTTCATTTTTAGGATTACCCTTAACAGCGTATAAAACATAAACACTAATTAACAAGGCTAAAATTGCTGGAACATAAAAGTGATTTACTTTCCAATAAGTAGCATTAAAATCAGCCGCAGCAATCCCTAATACAGGAGATAATATTAAAACAGATTTAGAAATAATTGGAGCTACCAAACCCCCTCCAATATTATGACTTATATTCCAAATAGCAGTATAAATTCCTCTTTCTTTTTTAGGATACCAATTAGCAAGAGTAATAAAACTAGGTCCAACGCCCATTCCTTGAAAAACTCCAAGTGCAATAACAGCACCTACATAAGCATATAAAGCATTACAAAAGCCTAATAACACATTAATTAACGCACATAAAATAAGACCTAAAGCCATATATCTTTTTGGGTCAGCCTTATCACTTAAAGCACTCATAACGCCTTTACTAATACCATAAGCAATTAGCATAGAACCAGTAATTAAACCTATATCAGAATTATTTACTGCTAAATCAGTCTTAATTAATGGAGTAGATAGGGTAATATTATTTCTTACTAAATAATATCCCATATAACCAACAAACACACCACTTAATGAAAGTTTTCTATACTTATAATAAGTGCTTAGCAACTCATCATCTTTAATCACCCTATCCTTTTTGACAGGCCTTAAAAAAGAAATCATCTTTAATCCTTTTAAAAAATTTTTAGAGATTTTATTTCAATTTATTTTAAAATAATATTAATTATTAAGCCATACTAAGAATAATTTTTGTTTTATAGTATTAATAAATATTTATTATTAAAAGTTTAAGAATTTAATTATTCATAATTAATTATAAGTGCAAAATATAATGATTTTACTTTATTATGAAAGCTAAAATTAATTGATTAAATTATCTAATTAGTATGAAAATTTTATTTTAATTTGTTTTAATATAAGAACATTTGTTTTTAAGAATTTGAAATTCTTTTTATTTATAAATATTAAATGCCTAAAAATAGGCATTTAATTAAGCTTTTATATCTACTACATTGCCACCTAATTCAGCTATTTTATCATCTATAGCTTTTACAGCACGTTCAATTGTAGCATTTGCAATATCAGCATATCCTTTGCTAAAACCACCTAAAGTCTTATCAGCGTCTTTAAAACCACGCATAATTCCTTCACGACCTGCTTTTAGCTTTTCAATATCATCTCCAGCACCAGCTAGAACAAAACCAGCTATTCTATCGCCAGTTTGCTTACTACCCCAATAGCCATCTTCGCTAATTAATTCTTTAGCTTTTGCAGGAGTTAAGTTTTGTAAATTCTCAAAACCATCACCTAATTTACCTAAAGTTCCAAGAAAAGTATTAAGTTGCATTTCATTTTTTGAAAAACTAAATATACTTCCTTGAGTATTAAATTGAGAAAAGCTAATTTGCATACTTTGTGCTATATAAGCATTTGTAATATCCTTACCACTAATACTACTTAAATCCCTATCTCCTAAGTCAATGCCTATATTTTTTAAATTATCTTTTATAGCATTTCTTGCATCATCTTGAGTTTTTACACTTTTTGGTAAGCCACTCGTAAAACCTGAATTACTAACAGAACCTACATTCATAATCTTCTCCTTTTAAATATAGTCTTTTTTATATCGGCTAAATAATAAATTTATTTAATTTTTTAATAAAAATAAATTTATTTTAAATAATTTAATACTAAATTTGCAAAATACTTACTAGCTAGTAGCAATACTTCATCGTTGAAATTATATTCTGGGTGATGAAGATTTGCACTATCTCCATTATTTATAAAAGCATATGTTCCTTTAACCTCATCTAAAAATGCAGAAAAGTCTTCGCTACCCATTAAATGCGGGTGTTCAAACTCGCATTCATCTTCACCAAAACTCTCAATCGCAGCAAGTCTTGCTAACTCGTGTGCTTCATCATTATTGATAGTAGCTTTTATATTTTCAGCTCTTTTTACTATGGCTTTTATATTAAAAGCATTTGCTAAGTTTGTTGCTAATTCTTTAATTCTTGTATCAATAAATTCAAGCTCTTGATTGCTAAGACCTCTTACATTTATCATAACACTAGCTTCATTTGGGATTATATTAAATGCTTTTGTAGTCCCTGCTAGAAAGCCTGTAACATTTACAACGCTATCTTTTAATTCTAAAGATTTAAAAGTATATAAAGCATTTACAAAATTATTTGCAACGCTTATTGGGTCTTTGCATAAATGTGGAGCCGATGCGTGTCCGCCTAAGCCTATAAAATCTACTTTATAAGCACTTACACCTGCCATCATTACGCCTTTTTTCATAAAGAATTTCTTATTTTCATAGCCTTTCATCTGTGAAATTGGCATATTATGAATTCCATAAATATAATCAACCTTAAAGCGTTCTAAAACTCCATCTTTTATCATTCTCATAGCACCGCTTAACATTTCATTATCACAACATTCTTCAGCAGGTTGAAAAAATAAATTAAGAGTTCCATTAAAATTAGCACTTGCTAAATACTTAGCAGCCAT
Source organism: Campylobacter sp. RM12642 (assembly GCF_020137635.1). Classification (NCBI taxonomy): domain Bacteria; kingdom Pseudomonadati; phylum Campylobacterota; class Epsilonproteobacteria; order Campylobacterales; family Campylobacteraceae; genus Campylobacter; species Campylobacter sp. RM12642. Next base: position 67,931 of record NZ_JACGAT010000005.1, on the reverse strand, counting down.
TAATAATCCTGCCGTATGCCCATCGTGTCCGCAAGCGTGCATACAGCCATTCTTACTAGCATAATCAAGTCCTGTGCATTCTTCTATACTAAGCGCATCCATATCAGCTCTAAGACCTATGCTTTTAGTAGAATTTCCTTTCTTTAATACTCCTACAACACCTGTTTTTCCTATGCCTTCATAAACTTCATAACCAAATTCTTTTAGTTTATTTGCAACTAATTTTGCGGTATTAAATTCATTAAATCCTAGCTCTGGATTTGCGTGTATGCTATGTCTTAACTCTATAAATTCTTTATGTAAATTATTTAATTCTTTCATTAATAATACACCTTATTTTCTTTTAAAAAGCTTCTTAAATCTTCGTATTCGCTATTGGTTAAAAATCTATATTTTTTAGGCTTTAATACACCCAAATCAACCCTACCAAAAGCAACCCTTTTAAGCTCCACTACTTCTAAATCAAATTCAGCAAAAAAGCGTCTTAATTCTCTATTTTTACCTTCATCAATAATAACTCTTAGTTTTGTATATCCACCACTACTTCCAAAAATCTCATATTCTAAAAAAGGCTTTAGACTAAGATTTGTGATTTTGCTTTTTGGGTGTGCTCCTTTTAAGCTATTTACAATCTCAAGTCCATTTTCCATAGCATTAATTACTTCTTTTGTGATAGTTCCTTTAATTTTTAAGTAATATTCACGCTCTAAGTTACTTTGCATTAAAAAATCAGCTATTACAGGACTATCTACTAATAAAAGTATGCCCGTTGATGAAAAATCTAATCTTCCAACAGGATTAAAATGTCTAAAATCTCTTGGCAAATTATCATATATCAAGGCTCTTCCACGCTCATCTTTATGGCTTACTAATTCGCCTTTATCTTTATGATATACGATGACGCTAAATTCACTTTTTTTATAAATTCTTTTACCTTTTACAAAAACTTTATCATCAATTCCAACTTCACTCCAGTCTTCTAAGCAAACTTTGTTATTAATCTTTACTAAGCCTTCTTTTATTAGTTTATCAGCTTCTTTTCTTGAATACTTGCTATTGTGTGCTATAAATTTATTAAGTCTCATCACTCATCCAATAATTGTAATAATCCTATTATTTTTTCATTCTCAAGAACTACTAAAATTGATATTTTGTTTTCTTTCATATAAGAAAACGCCTTATGTGCTAAAACTGATTTTTCTATGGTTTTAGGATTTTTACTAGCATATTCTAAGGCTAATTGCTCTAAAGAAAAATCATCCTTAGCCATAGCTCTTCTTAAATCCCCATCACTTAAAAAACCAACTAATTTTTCATTATCAACTAATAAAGCACAACCAAAACTTGCCTTACTCATACAAATAATAGCGTCTTTTAAACTAGCATTTTTGCTTATTATCGGTAGATTGTTTTTATGCATTAAATCACTAACTTTTACATAATACTTTTTACCTAATGCTCCACCCGGATGATTTATACCAAAATCACTAACGCTAAAATCTTTTAAATTAATAACACAAGCTAAAAGCGCATCAGCTAAAGCTAGAGTTAGAGTAGTTGAGCTAGTAGGTGCTGGTAGATTTGTGATTGCTTCATTACAATTTGTAGCAATATTGAAACTACAAGCATTTGCTAATGGAGAATTGCTTTGAGAAATGCTAATTAAAGTAGCATTTCTATCATTTAAAAATGGTAATATTTTTAACACTTCTTCGCTTTTACCACTAAAAGAAATTAAAATCACCACATCATCTTTACAAATATTTCCTAAATCTCCGTGCATTAACTCACTAGCATGAATAAAAAATGACCTTACCCCACAACTAGCAAACGAAGCTGCAATTTTGCGTCCAACTATACCACTTTTACCAACTCCAACAATGATTAAATTCCCTTTGCATTCGCTAATTATTTTAGCAACTTCACAAAAACTCTCATCTAAAGAATTTGACGCTTCTTCTAAAGCGAAGGCTTCTCGCTTTAGAATGTTTTTTGCAATTTCTAGCATATTTTATCCTTAATGAATATTTAATAATAAATACGGATATTTTTTATATTTTTTGAAAAAATACTTCTTAAGTGCATTTCTTAGTGCAGGTTCAAATGCCTTTTTATCCTTTAATAAAGTATCTTTTGCATCAGCTATAAATAATTTAATATAATTGCTAACATCAGTTGCAAAATCTTGAGCTAGTTTATTTGATACTAAACCAAAATTGATTATATGTGCGTGATTTAGTGTCCTTGCACCCATATTAATATGAAGATTAAGCTGCACTATTCCATGCTCTGCAAGATTTTTTCTAGTATTTAATAAATCATCATGCACTTCTCTATCTACTTGATTATCTATATAAGTTTTACCTGTTTTAACGGTTTTTAATCTTCTTAATTTATTCCAGCTAATCTCCATTTGATCGCCGTTATTTAATAAATATATATTTTTTTCATTCACACCACAAGCAATTGCACTAGCTTTGTGCTTACTAATATGAGAATACTCTCCATGCACAGGCAAGAAATATTTAGGTTTTACAAGTCTTAAGATTAGCTTTTGTTCTTCACTTGCTGCATGACCGCTTACATGAATTTCGCTAAATTCTTGATAAGCAACACTTGCTCCATGACGCATTAATAAATCAATTACACCTGATACACTTGCTTCATTACCAGGAATTGCTTTAGCACTTATAATTACTTGATCATTAGGCTTAATTTTTACATGTTTGTGTTCGCTTGTAGCCATTCTATATAATGCACTCATACTCTCACCTTGTGAGCCTGTAGTTACTATTAATATCTCTTCATCAGGATATTTATCAAGCTCATCAGCACTTATGAAAATCTTTTTATCAAATTTTAAATATCCAAGTTCAATTGCTGTAAATAAGTTTCTTTCCATAGAACGACCTATAATACAAACTTTTCTATTATATACAAGTGCGTGTGTGATTGCTTGATGGATTCTGTGAATGTTTGAGCTAAATGTACTCATAATCACACGACCTTTGCATCTTGAATAAATCAAATCAAAAGTCCCACCAACGGTGCTTTCACTCTTGGTTACACCTTCGCGGTAACTATTAGTGCTATCGCTAAATAAACATAAAACACCTTTTTCGCCATAATAAGCTAAACGATGTAAATCACTAGCATAACCATCTATTGGAGTATGGTCAATCTTAAAATCTCCCGTATGAATAATAGTTCCAGCAGGAGTATTTATAGCTAATGCACAGCTATCTATAATACTATGAGTTATATGCATAAACTCAACTTTAAAAGAGCCAATTTCATAAATTTGTCTTTTTGTAATTGGTCTAAATAATTTGCATTTATCTTTAAGCCCGTGTTCGCTAAATTTATTTGAAATCATTCCAAGTGGAAGCGGCGTAGCATAAATCGGAAAATCAAATTCTTTATAAAAATAAGGCATTGCTCCAATATGATCTTCGTGAGCGTGAGTGATAAGAACAGCTTTTACTTTATCTTTTATCTTTCTAATATAAGAAAAATCAGGAACTACAATATCAACACCTAAAGTATCAGCATCAGGAAAGCTCATTCCAACATCAATGATAATAGCTTCATCTTCATACTCAATTACGCTCATATTTCCACCAATAGCACCAAGTCCGCCTAATGGAGTAAATTTAACACTTGCATTACCTTTGTAATTTATCCAAGGATATAGCCTTTTTTCTTGAGCTTTTTCGTTTTCTTTCATTGATTCAGCTAAGGCTTTTTGCCAATCTAAATCACCTTTTAAAGAAGCTGGTAAGATTTTTTTCTTACGCTTTTTTTTCTTTTTAGCTTTTTTATCGTCAATTTCTTCTTCTAATTCTTCTAAAAGTTCATCTTCGTTTTCAGCGTTTTCATAACTTCTTGCTACTTTTGTTTTTTCTAAATCTTCAATATTCATTTTCATCCTTTAGTAATTTAAAAAGTTCTAAGAATGATTTAACAGGTATTTCATGAGCTCTTTTGTTTTCATCAATTTCTAGCTTATCTAATGCTTGTTTTACCTTTGTTTTATTTGAAAATGAACTAAGCATTTTTTTTCTTGGTTGATTAAAGGCTATCTTGATAAAAGAATTAAAAGCTTTTAAATCTTTTTTATCCAACAAACTAGGCTTTTTAATAAGCTTAATTACACTAGAATTTACTTTTGGCATAGGAGTGAATGCACTAGGTGGCACTTCACAAACATTAACTTTATCACAAAGTAAATCCGTAATAACACTTAAAGCACAATAATCAATACCAAAAAATCTATCTGCTAATTCTTTTTGAATCATCACAAGCATACCTATGCAGTTATCATCAAATAAAGCATTTATAATAATTTGCGAACTAATATAATACGGCAAATTAGCACATATAAAATAAGGCTCATCGCTAATTTTTACATTCATAACATCAGCATTTATTAGCGTAAAATCTCCACTTAAAATCTCTTTATTAAAACGCTCGTTTAAAATAGGAATTAAACTATCATCTATTTCAAAACTTGTTAATTTAAAACCGCTTTTAAGTATTGGAGCAGTTAAATCACCTAAGCCAGGCCCAATTTCAATTAATTTTGCTTTTAAATCTTTGGGTATCGCTTGGATGATCTGCTGTTTTACTAACTCATCTTTTAAAAAATTTTGTCCGAATTTCTTTTTTGCCTTAATCATTTGGGGAGTATATGAAAAAATATTTAATGTATAGAAAAATTATTTTGAAATTCCTATTTCAAATTCTCAAATAAAAAATAATAAAAAGTGGGAAATTTAAAATGGTGGTTAGAGGCAGAATCGAACTGCCGACACGCAGATTTTCAGTCTGCTGCTCTACCGACTGAGCTATCCAACCACCGAAGTAAAAGCCGTTATTATATATGATAATTCTTAAATTATGCTTAAATTTTTTCTAATGCGAAAATTTGTTGTTTTAAAAAAGAATAATTAAGTATTGAAAGTATAAAAACTACAATACTAGCAATACTTAAAAATGAAATTCCTATTTCAAATTCTTGAAAAAATAAAATTATCAAACATAAAATCATTACTAAAAAACTAAGACTTATCGCTTTTATTTGTCTTTTTTTAGCCTTATCAAAATTATTTTCATTTTGATTTTTAAATAAAATCACCCTATCAATAGCAACTACAAAATAAGTATTTTCGTAATTTTTTAATTCATCTTGGATTATAAATTCTTTATTTTTATAAAATAATTTATTATTTTTCACACTATACTCACTTGTAATTAAAGCACTTTTTGCAAGTCTTAAAAAGCTAAACATCTAAATCTTTCATATATTTTATAAACAAATCCCCACGCTCAGCATAAGAACTAAACTCATCTAAACTAGCACACGCAGGACTTAATAATGCTATTTCTTTAGTTGTTAAATCTTTATAAATCATACTTACAGCTTCTTTTAGATTGGTTCTAATTGGGTTTAATCCGTGCTTTTTAGCAATATCACTAAAATCGCTCTTACCTATTAAATAAAGCTTTATATTTTTATCTAATTTTGAGAAAAACTCATTTAAATCTTGACCTTTAGCATCTCCACCAGCAATTAAATGTAAAGGCTCTTTAAAACTATTAATAGCAGCAAGTGCAGCTGAAATATTAGTAGCCTTGCTATCATCAATCCAAATTCTATTTTTACTATCTTTAAAAATCTCAACCCTATGACGACCAATTTTAAACTTAGATATTTTTTCATATTCAATTTTGCCACTAATAATCTTACAAGCAGCCAACGCTAAACACGCATCTAATAAAAACGGCTCATTGTAATTTAATCTAGCTAAATCAATATCAAAAAGCTTAGCTAAATCACTAGAATTCTCATAAAAATATTTAATACAATTTGCACTCTTTAAATACTCTTCATATTTTTTAGGCACAATAATACTTGCTGTTTTATTCATTCTAAAAATTAAATCAAGTTTTGCTTTTTCATAATTATTAAAGCTTCCATGCCAAGAAATATGATCATCACAAATAGGTAATAACACATAAAGTTCAGGTCTTGCAACCTTAGTATAATGAAGGGCAAAAGAGCTCATCTCAAGGACAACTAAAGGTGCTTTAAGATTCATTAATGCAATTGGTTTTCCTATATTTGCTCCTGCTTCAATATTAAGCAAATAAGAAATCATTTCCGTTGTAGTAGTCTTACCATTAGTCCCACTAACCCAAATACTAAGCCCTAAAGCTTCGTTATAAAAATCAATCTCACTTGTTAAATTCTTAGCACTTTTACATAAAATATGATTAGGCGCAATTCCAGGGCTAACTACTTCTATACTACTTTTATCAGGATTAAAATAGCTTGTAGGTAAAAGCCTATTACCAAATTCATCTTCACTACAAACGCTAAATTTATCATCATATATATACCATTCACCCTTTTTATAAGTGCTTGTAATTGCCTTAGCAACATTTCCATATCCAAACATTGATAACATAAAACTCACCTTAATTTAATAGTAATTAACGCTAAAACATTGCAAATAAATGCAATTAGCCAAAACCTAACTATGATTTTATTTTCACTCCAACCAATTTGCTCAAAATGATGATGAATTGGAGCCATTTTGAAAATCCTTTTATGAAATATTTTAAAACTTCCAACTTGTAAAATAACGCTAATAGTCTCAAGAACAAAAACAAAACCTATTAAAATTAATAAAATCTCATTTTTTGAAATTATCGCTAAATATCCAACAATAGCTCCTAATGTAAGAGAACCGCTATCTCCCATAAATACTTGTGCTGGATGGCAGTTATACCATAAAAATCCTAGTAAAGCACCAATTAATGCAAGCGCAATTACAACGCATTCTTCACTCCCGCTTACTCTAGGTAACAATAAATAATTAGCATAAACAGCATTTGAGCTAAGATATAAAAACACTGATAATGTAAATAATGAAAACACACTAGGCACACAAGCAAGCCCATCAAGTCCATCGGTTAGATTAATAGCATTTGAGCTAGAGATTAACACCAATACCCAAAATAATAAAGCAAAATACTTCATATCAATTATAGGATATTTATAAAATGGGACAAAAAGTTCTGTGCTAAAATTCCCATATATCATAATAGGTAATATTGTTATTAAAGATGCAATTAACATTAAAATCATTTTAGAGCGTGGTTTTAACCCAGCCTTATTTGCCTTTTTTAATACCTTGCCTAAATCATCAATTATTCCAATAGCACCAAAACAAACAATACACAAAATCGCACTAAAACTATAAACATTAAATGTAGTAAAAACAAGACTAGATAATAAAGCAGCACAAATAAAAACAACCCCACCCATTGTAGGAGTATTAGATTTTTTTTGATGATTTAGTGGTGCATCACTTAAAATTGGCTGATTAGCCCCTACACTCTTTGCCCAAGAAATAAAAAGTGGCATAATAATTAATGTAATAATAAACGATAATAAAAACGCTAAAAAAGCCCTAACGCTAATGTAAGAAAATAAGTTTATATCAAGGTTAAACATTTTTGTTCCTAATAAATTTATAAAAAAGGCAAATATTATAATAAAATTATAAATTTTTAGAGTATTATTTCTCTTTTAACCAATATAAGGAGTTTATATGTTAAATCCAGTTCTAACAATTGCAGGAAGTGATTGCAGTGGTGGTAGCGGACTTGAAGCTGATTTAAAAACCTTTACTATGCATAAAACTTTTGGAATGGCAGTAGTTTTAGGAGTATATGCTGTAAATACTCAAGGAGTTTATGGTGCTTGTGTTATGAATGAAGATATTGTATCGGCTCAATTTGATGCAGTATTTAAAGATATTCCACCAAAAGCACTAAAAACAGGATTAATGGGGGATGCTAATTTAATAAGATTAACTATTGAAAAATTTAAAGAATATAAACCTAAAAATATAGTAATTGACCCTGTTATGTTTGCTAAAAGTGGTTTTAGATTAATAGGAGATGAAGATTTTAAGCTTTATGTAAATGAGTTTATCAAATTCGCTGATATTTTAACGCCTAATAAATTAGAAGCCGAACTTTTATGTGGATTTGAGATTAATTCTAAAGAAAAACTAAAAGATGCTGCTAAAAAATTAATAGACTTAGGTGCTAAAAGCGTGATTGCTAAAGGTGGAAAATATTTTGATTTAGCGATAGATTATTTTTATGATGGAAAAGACTTTTACGAGCTTTACGGAAAAGCTTTAAACACCACAAACGATCACGGCGCAGGATGTACTTTAAGTGCTTCTATAGCTGCTAATTTAGCTAATGGACTTTCTAAACTACAAGCTGTAAAAGATGCTAAATTATATACACAAAATGCAATGGAATTTGCTCCAAACTTAGGAAGTGGCAGAGGCCCATTAAATCATATGTTTAATTTATAAAAAGGCAAAATATATAATTTTGCCTAAAACTTATATCCAAAACCAATCTTAAAAAAATAAGAATTAAATTCTTTAAAAAACTGCTTACTTAAATCAATATCCAAACTTAAACTATCATTTAATAAATACTTAGTTTGTATTCCAAGCTCAAAACTATTAAGATTTTTAAAATATAAATTTTCTTTAGAATATCCATCACTTATAATAAGCAATTTATCCTTGCTTAAGCTTTTAAAATAATTACTATTTAGCGAAAATGCAAAATCATTGTTAAGGTATTCTAAAGCAAAACCTAATTTTAAAAAGCAATTATTTTGCCTTTTAAATAAAGCTTTTATATATTCATTTTTATATTTTGTCTTTGGTAAGTATTCAAAAACAAAAGCAATATTTGGCTTATATACAAAATAATTTTCATAACTTAATCCAAATTCTACTTTTGAATTAACGCTAAAATAATCTTTATTTATAATCCCTAAATCATCAAGATTTATCGCAACTTCGTGCTCATTGTATTTAAAATCAGTATTTATATAAAAATTATCAAAATTAAAATTAGCATAAAATCCGCCACCATAGATTTTATGATTTTTGCTTTCATTATTTAAGCTATATAAAAACAATCCTAAATTATTATAAAAATAATTATATTCATTAGATTTATTTATTTTTATTAGATTTAGCCAATAATTTATATCATTTATATCCCCACTTAAATACTCATAATCTAAATAATCAAACCTTTTGCTATCAAAATTTAATCTTGAAATAGAATAATTTAATAAATCTTCTTTATAGAATTTATTTTTTATATTATTAATTAGCTTTTTATCCACACCAATTTTTGCAATATCAGGATTTTTTGCTGTAATTTTATTTATTGCATTATTTTCTAAATTCTTTTTATATTTATCATCAAATAATTCATTAATATCGCTAATATTTAAAGAGTTAAAATCCCCTATCCCAAGCAAAAAAGCTCCATTTTGCTCTTTTTTTACTATTACTTCTTTATCAAAACCAAAAACACTAAAGCCTTTTATAGTATATACAGCAAAATCTTTACTTAAATCCTTACTACTCCTTGCTAAAAGTAAAGGAAAGAATCCTAAATTATTTTGATAATTTACAATTTTTATATCATTATTTACGCCTTTTATCTCTTCATCAACGACAATAGCCCCACTAAAACCATCATTAAAATAAAGAACAAAATTATTATTATTAGCTTCTAGTGTTTTAGCTCTAAAACCACCATAAATTGATGAAGAATTTAAAATCAAATTATCAAAAATCATATTTTTTGAATTAATTGTAGAATTATTGATTTTCGCATTTTTTACTTTTAATTCTTCATTAGCTAAATTACTATAAGCAATCTCAATATCCCCACCTAAAATATCAGCATTAATAGCAGATGCATTAGCATAAAAATACGCATTATCGCTTTGAGTAATGGTATTATTAAAAGTAGATTTATAGCTTGTAAAAAATCCACTATTATTTATCTTTTCAAAACTAGAATAAATACTATCTACATTTAAAGTATTTTCTAATTGATTTTTAAACTTAAAATTGCTTCCTACTAAATCACCATTATTAATAACCCTATCATTAAAGGTAATATCATTTCCAATAACCCAGCCATTAATATCATTATCTAATTCTTTATTAAAAGTAGTAATATCACCTAAAATCATACCATCATTATAAGTATTTGCAAAAGTTAAATTCTCTCCAGAAATAGTGCTATTTTGATTATTTTTTAGATTATTTTTAAATTCTAAAAAATCCCCATTGATAGTATCATTATTGATTACTTCGCCAATAAATTCTGCATTATTTACATCCATAACAGCATTGTTAATTACTTCATTAAAACTAGCTTTATTATCTATAAAAATATATGAATTATTTTCTAAAATTGATTTAAATGATAAATTATTTCCAGATATAAGCCCATCAGTATCATTTAAAACATCTCCATTAAAAGTATTGTTATCTCCAAAAATCCAGCCTTCTTGAAAGTTAATAAAATCATAAAAAATATTATCATCTCCATAAATTAAGCCATAATTTTGCATATTAAAAAAATTATTATGATTAGCTTCTATCATTCCATCATATAGATTAAAAAACTCTTGATTTGTAGTAGTATTGGTGCTTAAGAAATATCCATTATTAACAAACATTTGAATATTATGAAATGAGCCTTCAAAAAATCCACCATTATACACCTCGTTAAAAGTAGAAAAATTACCACTTAAAGTAGCACCAAAATTATTATTAAAAACACCAGAAAATTGATTTTTATCACTATTTATGACGCCTTCATTATCTATATCTTCATTTGTAATTATCTGATTTGAAATCACTTCATTTTCATTGATAATTAAAGCATTTAAAAAAGTTAAACTAAATAAAAATAACAAATATTTTTTAAACAATATAAACCTTTATATAAAAATAATTTTTAATTATATTTAAAAATTAGCTAATATTAAAATATCAAAATAATATTTTAAATTCTAATTTAATTTTTTATATAATATTTATAATTATTTTCAATTATTCTTAAGAAATGATTTTTATAATTAATATTTTTTAAGGAGAATGTATGAAAAAATTATTATTTGTGTCAATTTTATCAAGTTTAGCTTTTGCTGATGTAAGTTATTTATTAAATGTAAAAAATATGGGTTGCAATGGTTGTGCTAAAAAAATAATAGAAGCGTCTAAAAGTATTGCTGAAGTTAAAGATTACAAGGCTGATTTTAATTCTAAAGATTTAGTTATTACTTTTGCTAAAGATGTAGATATTAAAGCAATAGTAGAAAAAATCAACGAAATCGGCTATAAAGCAGTGCAACAATGAAGGCATTTTTTATAATGCTTTTAGCACTTAATCTTAATGCAAATGTTTATTTTATAAAAGATATGGCTTGTGAAGTTTGTGTTGATTTTATTAGTTTTTGTGCTAGTAAAGTTAGCAAAAATTATAAAGTAGATTTAAATTCTAAAACTCTAAAAATAAGTGATAAAACTTATGATGAAAAATCACTTTTAAAATGTTTAGCAAAAGATGGCTATGAAGCAATTTTGCAAAAATAAAATTAAGCTAAGCATATTTTTAGCTACATATATTTATGCAAATACCTTAGATGAAATCAATATTAATGCAGTGCAAAATATTGATTATTTAGAATTTTCTAACACTATTTACAATAAAGCCTATCTTAATACTCAAATAAAACAAAATCACACTTTAGATGAACTTATCAAAAATCATACAAATATAAGAATTACTACTAAAGATAGCGATAATTCAAATTCTTTAAAGCCAGATGATTTTTCAATCAATGGTGCTAAAACCTATCAAAATCAAATGTTTATAGATGGAATAAACATAACAAGCACCATTCAACCAGCTATGTCAAAAACGCTATATAAAAATGTCTGGTATAACCCATCTCTTGGTTCATATTCGCTTAATATAGATAGCGAAATTATAGATAATTTAAGCATTTATGATAGTTTTGTAAGTGCTAGTTATGGTGGATTTTTAGGTGGAGTAATTGATGCAAAAATCAAAAGTCCATCAAAAAATCCAATCGGTGGATTTAGTCTTGGATATAGCTTTCAAGATAATATTTTTATAGATGATAAAATAAGGCAAAAATATTCTAGTGGATATGGTTATCAAGATTTTAGTAATTATTATAAAAGATATTTCAGTGCTAATTTTAGCTCATACTTAAATGATACTTTTGGAATTTTATTTTTTGTAAGTAGTAATTATTCAAATACAAAAATAAAGCAAAAAGATATATACACAATAAATAAAATCAGCGATACAAATAACTTAATTTTGCTAAAAACTCAAAAAGATTATGATAACCATATTCTTAGCTCAACTTTTATTTATAATCCTTATTTAATAAATCAATTTCAAGAAGGCGTAATTGATTCTAATATGAAAGTAAATTATGGTGGATTTAGCCTAGCTTTTAATCTTGAAAGTGAATTAAAAAATATAAATCTTAATCAGCATTTATCATTTTTAAAATCAAATTCTTCAAGAATTTATGATAAAAAAGTTCAGTATCAATTCATTTTACCTTCAGGTATAAAGCAAAGTTATGGTGGGCTAGGAGATACCTTACAAACTGAAAAATCATATCAATATAAATTAGATGCTAAAACTAATGAATTTAAAAATAATGATTTAGAATATAGCTTTAATTTTGGTTTTGAACTTAGTAAAAATCAAGGCAAAATAAATAGAATTAATCCTTATACAAGATATGAAAAACCAATTGATATTCTAGCTTGTAAAGAAAATGATATTAGTTGCATAAATAATCAATATTTTTCATATTATGAAACACATTTTGCAAAAGCTAAAAAATCAATAAATAACTACGCTCAATTTATACAAAGCGATATTAAATATCATAATTTTAGATTTAGATTAGGTCTTAGAAATGATTATGATAGCCTTAGCAAAAGATTTAATATAGCCCCTAGAACAGGACTTGAGTATTATTTAAATGATAATCAATTTTTAGGATTTGGATTTAATAAATATTATGATAAAGGGCTTTTAGCTTATATTTTATATGATGATTATTTTAGTGGATATGAAGAGTATTCAAGAATTGATTATAATAGCCCTTGGATACAAGATACAAAATGGCAAAAAGATAGAGTTTTTATGGGATTAAAAAGCCCTTATGCTAATGAGTTTAGCCTATATTACAACGCAGAATTTAAATATTTTAAAATGTTATTAAAATACATTAAACGCAAAACTTATAATGAAATTTATTCAGCAAATCAAGAAGAATTAGGCTTAGAAAATATAAAAGATACTGATAATAATTATAAAGTTTATTATAATGGCAAAAAAACAGCTAATGATATTATAAGTCTTAATTTATCTAGCAATGAAATTAGTATATTTAATACTAAAAATTATTTTGATTTCAATCTTAGCTATTTACATAAAAAAGGTAGTGCGACTAATTATTTAAGCATAATTGGTAAAAACATAATCTATAATGGTAAAACTATAAAATCAAGTGAATTGCCATTTGTTTATGAGCCTTTTATAGCTAATTTTACTCATAATTTATTTTATGATAATTTTAACTTGATTAATGAAATCACTTATCATTCAGCGAAAAATGATCACAATACGATAAGAATTTAAATATGCAAATATTTAGCGATACTAAACTTAAGTCATATTTGAATTGGAATTTAGGATTTGGTTATACTAAAAATATTAAAAATACTAAATTAAAAATAAGTTTTAATATCTTAAATATTTTAAATAGCAAAAATAAAATCAGCGTATTTAATTGTAATAACGAATTATGTTATAAATACGCTAATTCAAGGCTATATACTTTTAATCTAAATTATAATTTTTAAATTAGTGCAATTAAGCACTAATTTTTAATGTAAGCTAAACTTAAGCGGCACACTAATATCTAAAACTCTTTCATAACGCTTAAATTTCGCTATCTCAACGCTTTTAATCCCTGCTTTATTTAGATTTTCATATTTTGATGGCTTAAGTATTTTTATATTTTTTGCCTTACCATAATCATAGGTAAATCCTACAACCACTACTCCTTGCTCACGCCTTTTTCTTGAACTCATAGGATAATTGCTCTTAGCAGTTTTATTTAAAACTGATTGAATATGAGAGATTAATTCATCTTGATTATTCCCACCTGCAGGAGTATTATTACTAATTGTAGTAGTTGGTTTAGCTTCATTTATCTTGCTTGCTAAAGGTTCGTTTTTAGGTGTGATTGGCTCATCTTGAGTTTTTTTGATTTCTTTTACTTCTTGCTTTGGTTTTGGTTTTTTATGGTGCTTTTTTTTAGGTTTTAAAGCAAATTTTTCTTCTTTTATCTCTTCTTTGATTATTTCTTCTTTTATTTCTTTTACTTCTTCAATTATTTCTTCTTTAACAGCATTTTGAGGTATGCTAGGAGCATAAAAAAGCACTGCTAAAGCTTTGTCATTTTTAATCTCACTTGTCTTTACATCAATTCTAAAAAAACACGCCAACAAAACCGCATGAACTAAAAAGGAGATGAAAAATGCGATTTTATTTTTCTGTTGCAATAGCAAAATTTTCATGCTTTAACTCTTTTAAAATATCCACTATTTTTACAAAATGTTTATAACTAGCGTTCTCATCAGAGCGTAAAATTACAATTTCATCTTTACTAATACTTGATAATTTTGTCTTTAATTCATCTACGCTAAGCAAACTCTCATTATAAAATATCTCGCCAGTTTCATTAATACTTATAAATACTTTTTGCTTATCATCAATGCTTACGCTATTTTCTGATTTTGGTAAGTTTATAGCGATTTTTTCTTCTGCTATAAAGGTGCTAACACTTAAAACAATGCAAAGTAAAACTAGCATAATATCAATAAATGGAACTAGATTTAAGCCTTCTTTATTTACTCTCATTATTTTCCTTAAATCTTGATAATACAACATCAACTTTTCTAATAAATGCGTTATATATCATAAGAGTTGGGATTGCTACAACAAGTCCAAGTGCTGTTGCTTTTAGTGCCAGCGAAAGCCCTAGCATAATACTTTTTGCGTCCATAGTAGCTGCATTTGCCATATCATAAAATGTAATCATTATGCCTATTACCGTGCCAAGCAAACCTATATAAGGAGCGTTTTGATAAACGATGTAAAGACAGGTGAGATTTTTACTAAGTGCTATTTCTAATTCATCTTTACATTTATAATTTTTAATATCAATATTTTTAAAAAATATTAGCCTTTCAATACTAAATGCCAAAACTAAAAAGCTCATAAAAAATAATATCGCAAACACAAAATAATCTAAATATTCTTTTAAAAATTCCACATTTTCTCCTAATAATTGATATTCTAAAAAAGGCTAAAAAGCCTTTTTTAGTTTAGAATTTGTAACTAAAGCCTAGTTTTATATTTCTTCCTGCTTCATAGTCGTTTGCAGTCTCAACCCCAAATCTTCTTTGAGAATGTGAAACATAAGTTTTATCAAATAGATTGCCAACGCTTAAGTTTATTTCAAGATTTTGAGTAGGCATATAACTTGCATATATTTCGCTTACTCCATAACCTGCTTTTTTAGTTCCATCTTCTAAAGTCTTACCAGCAAAAGCTATTAGGTTATAACCAAATAATGTATCAATTGGACTAGCAAAATATTCAGCATTAAATGTATATTTATCCCCACTATCACTATATGCCATTACGCCACCAACTTTACTTTTATCTTTATGTTTTGTTGTTTGATGAGTATAACTTGCACTAAATTTTAAATTCTCATAAGCATAAGAAGCATATAATTCAACCCCACGAACATTAGATTTACCCATATTCATACGATTGTAATTATTTGTAACATTTTGTCCGTTTTGAGTAGTTGTTACGCTTACATTTTCTTTAATTAAATTCTTATAATCAGTATAAAAATACTTAGCTACAAAATTAACATTATGTTCATTAAAGTTATTTTTATACCCAAATCCAGCTTCATAAGCATCACCTGTTTCAGGCTCTAAATTCTCATCAATATAATTTGTATTAAATGTATTTTCACTAAGCCTTAAAGATTCAATCGGATCAGGTCCTCTAAATACTTTTGAATACCCAGCAAATAAATTAATGCCGTTTTCTGCCTTATAATCAAGTGCTAATGCAGGGCTAAAATTATTAAATCCTTGAGTTTTCTTACCAAAATTATCTATAGTAAATCTATCAAATCTCACTCCAGGAATTATGCTAAATCCACCAATTTGAATAGTATCTTGTAAAAATACTGATAGGTTGTTTGCTACTTCTTTAGGATGATTTTTAGTAGGAGTTACCGAAATTGCTCCATTTGTTGCATCTTTTAAACTTGAATGATTTTTTCTAAAGCTTGTAGTTTGATACCACTCAAGTCCATAAAATACTTCTTGATTAAAGCTAGTATTTTCAAATCTTGATTTATTGTTTAAATAAGCACCTGTGGTTTTTACCCCATCATTTGATAAAAATGCTTTACCACCTGATTTTTTAAACTCTGCATAATTTGGAACTTCATCTTTTATAAGCCTATGCTCTGTATGATAAACTCTAAATTCGCTATCAATTAATTCATTTGGATTGTAATTGTAATTAAATGTATAGGTATCTCTTTGCATTTTTTGAGGCAAAATAGGTTGAGCTCTTTCTCCTGCTTTTAGCGTGCCTGTATCAAATGCCACCGAGCCACCAAACTCACCTCTAAATGGAAAATCACCATCATATTCAGTATGCTCATAGCTAAGACCTGCTTTATGCTCATCTTTTTCATAATTTACTTTAAATAAATAGCTTAAATCATGACCCTTACCACCAATATCATTGCCATTTCCATCTTTTCCGAAGCCATAATTTTTATGATTGATATATGCTAAAAGACCAAAATTATTATCAGTTTTACCATAAGCCATTATGCTTTTTTGCCATTCTTTATTATTAGTTGAATAGCCTGTCTTAAACTTACCACCAAAACTCTCATCACCTTCTAATAAATCAAATGCACTTGCAGTCTTAAACGCAACCGAACCACCTAAAGCACCTGAGTTATTAGCAACACTTAAAACACCCACGCCAACATCAATAGCTTTTAATAAATCAACATCTAAAAC
Organism: Campylobacter sp. RM12642; assembly: GCF_020137635.1. Lineage (NCBI taxonomy): Bacteria > Pseudomonadati > Campylobacterota > Epsilonproteobacteria > Campylobacterales > Campylobacteraceae > Campylobacter > Campylobacter sp. RM12642. The sequence continues at coordinate 50,820 of NZ_JACGAT010000005.1, read as the reverse complement.
TAAATCAGCCGAGTGATGAAAAATATTTCCACGTTGTCTTGCACCATCAATAGTAATATTAATACCCCTATCATTTACGCCACGCATATAAAGTTTTTGATTAAACTGATTTGTCCCTGCTACATAAACACCTGGAATATCACGCATAACATCTCTTATTGCACCTGCGTTTTTGTTTGAGATTTTTAGCGAATCAACATTAGAATATCCAATTGAACTAGCATTTACTTCAATAGTATCAAGATTAGCATTCTCATTAGCCAATAAGCCAACACCACCAAATAAGCATAAAGCCAAAGAAAGTTTTAAAGATTTTCTCAAAATATCTCCTTAATTGATAATAAAAATGATATTCTATAATATTTTTAGTTAATAACAAAAATAATTATCATAATATTTATAAGTTTTAAATAAATGATAGTTATATTGATAATAAATTTTATTTAAAATTCAAATTCATTGTAATATTGTTTAAGATTTTTAAAATAAAGAATTTAATTTAGCTTTTGTAGTTTTATAATTTTTTAGAAAATACTTCGTATAATAAATCTATTTCACTATCTTCAAATATAGCTGAATTTTTATTTTTTAGATAATCTTTCATCTTAATTTTATTGATACTTACACTCACTTTACAACCCCTACAATACATTAAAAATCCTTCTCCTAAAGAAAAAAAATCATTTAATTCTTTATTGCATTCCGTGCAAGTTTCACTAAAATAAAGCCTACCTTCATACTCAATCATCAAAGCATAAGCATCTAAAAATACTCTTTTATAATGCTGAGTTTTTAATCTATTAATTATTCTTAAACTTAAATCATAATAAAAACTTCCGCACTCTTGATTATCTTTTAAATGCTCATATAAAAGCACACAAAAACTCTGCCAAGCTTTAATAATCTCATAATCATTCCAAGGTAAGGCTAATTGCATTGTTGAATGTAATTTTGGCAAAAATAAAGGCTGAATACTTAGCTCATAATCAATAATATTTCCGACTATTAAATGTGAGTGTCTAACTCCGTAAAATCTATAGCATTTTACTAATTCTTCGCTACTTAGGATAAAGACTATTAAATCTTTATCCCTAACGCTAAAGGTATTTAAAATTATTCCTTGCAATAATTAGCACCTTCGTTTGCAAAAAAAGTATCGTAATGAATGTTAAAAAAGGCATTTTCAAGGCTTTTAAATAATTTTGGATTTTGTGCTTCAAGACTTGCTAAAAGCTCTTTTGTTTCTGCTCTTGCGTGTGGCATTTTTACATCAAATCTCATAGCAGGGCAAGCTTCATCGCCTATTGTTTTAAGACCATTTTTAATAGCATTTTCTCTTAACATTCTTTCACGAACAAATATCAAAGGACGAATTACGGTAATTCCTTGTGCTGAAGTGAATTTCGCAGCAAGTGTTCTTAAAGCTCCATTATAAGTAAAGTTCATAAAAAAGCTCTCAATAGCATCATCTAAATGGTGTCCTAAAGCTAATTTATTAAAACCATTTTCCTTAGCATAAGTGTATAAATATCCCCTTCTCATACGAGAGAAAAACGAGCAAAAGCTTGAATTTTGACGGATTTTTTCACTAGAAATCTCATAAATATTACTTTCAATTATTGTATGCTTTATGCCTAAAATCTTGCAATAATTACTTAGATATTTATAATCTTCGCCCATTCCATAGCTAAGCGTTACTGCTTCAAATTCAAACTTAAACGGGACTGCTCTTTGCATATGTTTAAGTAGCATTAGTAAGCTTAAGCTATCTTTTCCACCGCTAAGTCCTACTAAAACCTTATCACCTTCTTCAATTAAATTAAACTTATCACAAGCTCTTGCTACTTCTTTAATAAGTCTTTTGCTAAGCTCATTTTTAAATAAATGTTCGCACATTTTTAAGACAAATCTAGCACTATTTTTAGCAGCTAGTTCTAAAAACTCATCAAAACTAACATCAGCATTTCCACCTGCATCATCGCTAATTGCTCTTAATATAAAACAAGGCACATTAAGGCTTTCGCAAACTAAAGCAACGCTTGCTCCTTCCATCTCAACCGCATCAGCATTAAAAGTATCTTTAATCCAATTTTTCTTAGTTTCATCGCAAATAAATTGGTCTGATGTTGCAATAATGCCGCTAACTACATTTAAATCAAGCTCTTTTGCTACTTTTTTAGCAATATTATTTAATTTTTCACTTGTTTTTATAAAAACGCTAGTTTCAGGGACATAGCCAGGTTTGTGTCCGAATGCTGTTATATCTATATCGTGCTGCACTAATTCTTCTGCAATTAATAAATCACCTATTTTTAAATTAGGATTAAGCGACCCTGCAACGCCTGTAAAAAGCAAACAATCAGCCTTATATTTTTCTATCATTACACTAGCACTTAGAGCTGAATTTACTTTGCCTATTTTTGAATAAGCAATAATTAGTTCATGACCTGCGTAATCAATGAAATAATAAGTATTATTTGCATATTTACTCTCTTTATAAGAATACTCATTTAAAATTGGCTCAATTTCTTCACGCATAGCACCTAAAATTGCTATTTTCATAGGTTTTCCTTAAATGTTTTTATAAAATTTTCAATATCTTCTAGGCTTTTTATACTAATACTTGGTTTGTTTGTTATTTTTTTATTAAGTCCGCATAAAACACTGCTTCCAAATTCTATAAAACCATCAACACTATTTTCTATACTTTTTATGCTTTGTTTATATAAAACAGGCTTAATAAGTTGCTCTTTTATAGCTAAAATAGCTTCATTTTTAGTGCTATAAGGCTTTGTAAAAGCATTTGAGATTACTGGTATGAAATCATCATTAAACAACAATTCTTTTTCTAATTTATTAGCTGCACTTTGCATTAAAGGGCAATGACTTGCTACGCTCATATTAAGCAGCATTGCTCTTTTTGCTCCAGCATTTTTAAAATCATCTATGCTATTTTCTAAATCCTTTTTAAGCCCAGCTACAACTATTTGACCATCGCAATTGTAATTTGCAGCATAGATTTGCTTATTTTCCTTATTTGCTTTAGCACAAATTTCTTCTACTAAATTATCATCTAAACCTAAAATAACCATCATAGAAGCAGGATTTTCGCTACTTGCACATTCTTGCATATATTTTCCACGCATATTTACTAGCTTTAAAGCATTTTTTAATTCAAGTGCATTATTTGCACATAAAGCCGAAAATTCTCCTAAAGAATGTCCTAAAGATGGAGTGCTTTCATAACTAATAAAAGGCTTTATATCATCTTTTTTTCTTAAAGAAATTCCATTTTCTTCTAATAATTTTTCAAATACTTTATAATACATAATGCTATTTAGTAATATTGCAGGTTGGGTAAATTCACTTATATCTAATCTATCATTTTTACTAAAAATTAATTCTTTAAAATCAATACCGCAAAAACTACTAACTTCATCATAAGTTTTTCTTACAAACTCAAAATTATCAAATAATTCTTGACCCATAAAAGCACTTTGAGAACCTTGACCTGGGTATAAAAATGCGTAATTCATATTTTTCCTTTTTAATTTATTTTATTATCAAATCTTATAATACAAGTATTAAAATCTTTTAATTACAGCTATTATAAATCTTTTTTACATTTTATATAATATTATAAAAATATAAATTCCATTATTAAAATAATAAACGAAGTTTAACTTGTAATACTAATACAATCTATATTTTTAATATCATAATTTTAGCACTTTTTTATGATTGAATTAAAAATCAAGTTAAAAATAATAAGTTTTGTATATTTATAACTTACGATTATATATTAAAGATTACTTGTAATTTATGAATTATGTATTTTAAAGATTTGACATAAAAAATAAAATTATAAAAATGATTAATTTTAAAAAACTGAATACTTTGAGTATATAATAAATATTAGTATAAGGCGAAATAAATCGCCTTACATTTTAGCTAAACCTTAGCTCTTAACCTCTGCAACAACCGCCGCCGTGGTGATGATGGTGATGATCATCTTCATCATCGTGATGATGACCGCAACTTCCATCGCCTTTGCAACCACTATGTCCGTGATTTCCACATCCACATCCACCAGCTTGTGCTACTGCACCACTTTCTAATTCTTCAGGAGTAGCATCTCTTACTTCTTTAATATTTACGGTAAATAATAAATCTCTTCCTGCATAAGGATGATTATAATCAATTACTACGCTACTATCTTTGATTTCTTTAACAACAACTCTAACTGTTGAGCCATCTTCGTTTTCTCCGAATAATTCTAAGCCAACATTTAAATCAATGCCTGCGAATTGTTCTTTTGGTAATTCTTGAACCAAATTCTCATTATATTCTTGCCAAGCTTTATCTTTAGTGATTAAAATATCACTTTCATCACCCTCATTTAGTTTAGCAATTTCATCTTCTAAAGCCTCTAATACTTGATTTCTACCTAATAAAAATGAAATAGGATGAAAATCAGTATTATTTTCTAATACTTCATTAGTTTTTGCATCACGCAATATAAAATTAAGTGATACTACGCTGTCTTTTTTTATAGCCATTTTTAATCCTTTCTATTAATTTATACTTTTAGCTTCACTTGAATCTGGAAATTGTTTTTTAAGTGCTGCATAAAAATTATTTGCTTTTTCTGTTTCATTAATTGCCTTCAACGAATTTGCGGTATTTAATAAAATTAAAGGCATATTAGGAGCTTTTACCCCTTGAATATTATATAAATCTGAACTTGTTTTATAATAATATATAGCATTTTTATAGTCTTTTTGTGCGTATGCAATTTGTCCTAAATAAAAATTACATTGTGCAGGTTTATGTTTTGCATTTGCTAATTCTTCAAAAATTTTTGCGGAATTTTCATAATCTTTACTATTATATAAACTTATAGCATTTGCCATTTTTTGAGCTGGAGTTTCATTTTTAGCTGCAACCTCATTTGCTACTACTTGCTGAGTTGTAGATTTTACAGCTTTATTCTCGCCCAAGCTACTAACTAAATTTGTTAATTCACTTAAAGCCTTTTTTAACTGATTAATGCTGTTTTTTTGATTTTTTAATTCTTGTTTTATTTCAGAAATATCTTTATCATAAATATCAAGTTTTTCTTTTGAAAACTTTTCTACTTCTAATAATTTACCTTCAAAATTATAAGTTTTGTTATTCAAATCATCAACTACACTTTGAATACCTTCAATTCTTTCTAAAGCCTTATTTGTTTTAAAATCAACACCAGTATAATCTTTACTAAGAGTTTCAACCTTTTTTTTGTTCTCTAATAAAACTTTTTCATTTTCTGTTAGCCCATAAGGCTCTTTAATATTTATATTACCTGCATTAAAGGCTGAAGTTTCTGCGTAAATAATAGGGGCTAAAGCCCCTATAAAAAGTATTTGTTTTAGCATAAATTAAAACTGAACTTTTGTTTCTGCTCTACGATTTTGAGCATCGCATTCTTTTGTTTTATCATTACATACTGGGTTGTTTTCGCCATAGCTTTTAATTGTAATTCTTGAGCTGCTAACTCCTTGAGATTCTAAACCATCTTTAACAGCTTTAGCTCTTTTTAAACCTAAAGCTTGGTTATATTCTTCACTACCCCACTCGTCGCAGTTACCTTCAACAACAATATTTAAATCTTTACCATCTTGATTTAATAAACTTGCGTTATTTGATACTACGCCATACATATCTGAACGAATATCATATTTGTCAAAGTCAAAATATACTTTACCTAAAGAATTATTAATTCTTTCTAGTTTAGTATTAATATCTTCCTTAACATCTACATTCATATCTGGAGCAACCTCCACTTTTTTTGGAGCCTCAACTGTAGCCTTTTGACTACAACCAACAACTAAAGCTGCTAAAGCAACTGCATAAGCTAATTTTTTCATTTTTTTCCTTTCATAAAAAGTAATTGAAATTATAATTTCCAAAACTAAAAATTTATTTAATTACCAATCCAAAGTTGAAATTTTACCAACTTTTAGTGGGAAATGATACACTTTATTCTCATCAAGTCTTAAAATTCCTAAAGAACTTTGCATTCCTAATAATTTTATAAACATAATCGTCTTACCATCGCTACTAAAATTAGGGAAAATATTTCTACCATTTAATGTCAATTGTCTTACATATTGCGAATCAGTTGCCATAACATATAAGTTAAAATCTCCTGATTTTTCACGACTTGAATAAACTATATAATTATTATAAACACTAAAGGCAGAATTGTTTTTACCATGATAAACTAATTGAGTTGCATTAGTTTTATCAAGACCTTGTAAATATAAATTAGGATAAGAACTTCTATCGCTAACAAAAGCAAAACTATCACTACCTACAAATCTTGCACTAACATCTATTCCTTTATACATAGTAAGTCTTTTTGTATTTTTAGTATTTAAATCTAATAAAAATATTTCTGGTTGATCTTCTATAGTTTTTGTAATTAACGCTTTAGTTCCATCTTTGCTAATATCACTAAGTGCTAACATACCAGAACCTTGAGTAATTAAAGTTTTTTGATTATTCAATAAATTATATTTATATATACTCAAAATATCTTTATTATAATCTGTATAATAAAATTCATTTTGATTGCTATTTGCCCATTTTGCAAATAAATTTAACCCACCTTGCATAATAATTTTTTGATAATTTAAAGTGTAATCTGCAATAAGAATTTGACTTTGCTTAGCAGCTATTTTTCTAGTAATTAAAATCTTTTTATTCATCCAATCTAAATCTGCTAATTTTAAGTCCTTAAACATTTGTGAAATTGCTTTGTGAGATAAAAACACATAAGCACTTTTTGGATAAGTAAAAGTATTGTTATACTTAATTTCATTATTCATACCCTTAAGAGTTATGCTTAACTCATAATTATTTCCTACAGGATTTAAATTATAATTTAATTCATAATTTGCATTATTTTCATTAGTAATTTCAAATTTAGAACTTACTAAAACATCATTTTTAATTACCTTATCAAAATCAAAATTAACCAAACTACTTGTAGTTATTCTAATCTTAGGCAACACCTCTTGCTCGCTAACCACATCCATAATAATATCAGCAGTTAAGCATACTAAACTAAAACATAATAAAAATATCTTTTTCATTTTATCTCCTTGATACTTAATATAACCGAAAGCCTTAAACTACCACTATAATCTTGTTGATTTGGTGGAATTCCTAAATTTTTGTTTTGTTGATTAATAGTTTGTATAAAAATTCTTGCCTTTTGTCTTAAAGCAGAGCTTTCATTAAAACCATTATCTTTGATTTTTATTATACCATTTTTTGATATTGTAAAAGCTACTTCAAAAATTTCCTTATCATTAATATCTGAACTATTAGCAGTTACTAAACTCCAAACATTTTTCAAATACGCATTCACTCTACCAAAATATTCATCATAAATTCCAGAAACCTTAGCAGATGTTTGTGTAGTCTCTGAATTATTATTTGACTTAATTGTTGTATTAGCTAATTGTGATTGTATTTTTTTTAAAGCATCTAATTGTGATTGATTTAATTTATTTTCTTCTTGCTTAGTTTCCTTTTTTGGATTTTTTCTTTCACTTTTGCTAACTTTTAAATCCCCAAACAAACTACTTAAATCACTATCACTATCTTTACTATCAGTTTGTTGTTCTACTTTTTCATTTTGTTCAATTACTTTATTTTGATTATCTTTTGTAGCATTATCATTGCTTGTATTTTCTGTACTTTTATTTATTTTTTTTGCTACTTCTTTAGTATAGTCTTGTTTAACCTCGGCTGGAGTTTCAACATTATCTTCTACGAACAATATATCCACTTCACTATTGCCATATTTAATAACTTCTTCATTTTTAGCAAAAATATTTATTAGCAAAATAAATATTAATATAGTAAGCACATATATTAAACAAGATAATAAAAAAGCTTTTGATTTACTCATTTTGTTTGAAGTGAAATTTTTACAAATCCTGCTTTTGAAAAAGTTGATAATACTTGCATTAGCTTATCGTAACTTATATCTTTATCTCCAGATATATAAACTATTTTATCTTTATCAAATTGATTTTTAATTAAACTAAAATTATCAAAAAAAGCAATATAAGGATATTTTTTCTTATTTAAAACTACTTCATCTTTTGTAATGCTTACGAAAATATCATCTTTTTTTGCTTTGCTAACACTTGATTTTGAGCCATTTGGTAAATTAATATTTTCATCATATTTTAAATTAGGAATTACTAGCATTAAAATTACCAATAACACTAACATAACATCAACTAAAGGAGTTATGTTTAACTCTGGGTCTTCGTGTAAAAAATCATTTTTCATCGCTAATAATCTTTATTTGACTCTCTAAAATATTTAAACATTCAAATACTTTTCGTTTCACAATTAAATGAAATGTATAAGCTAAAATAGCAGAAATAATCCCACTAGCAGTAGCTATTAAAGCATGACCAATTGGAGAAGCGATTTGAGTAATATCACCATTTCCATTTAAAGATATTAAAGTAAAGTATATTGAAACAACGGTTCCAAACAATCCTATAAAAGGCGAAGTAGTAGCAATAATACTAAGCCAAGTAAGGCCTTCGCTAAGATTTTTAGAAGCTTCATTATAATAAATCTCTAATTTTTTCATAGAACCTTCACAAGGTTTAAAATAAGCCTCAAAAGATAAATCTTGATTTTTTAATAACCTATCTAAAGTTCTTAATTCTTCTTGATAAAATTTAGAAATATTGCTTAAGCGATATAAAAAAATCGCTAAAGCAATAATAGAATAAAAACCTAAAATCCCAACTGCTAATAAAGTAGCTAAGTCAAAATCCGAAATCAAATTCATTTAGAATCCAGTCTTCCTAAAGTTGCGGCAAGGGTTGCTGAATTTGCACCTGCTGATTTTAATAATTCTTTAGCTTCTTCTAACTTTTTTTTGCTTATTGAATTATCATTACCACCTAGATAAACAGCACCTTGAGCTAAAATAACAACACTATTTTCATCAACTTTTACATGGCCTGAATCAATAGCTATAAGCTCCTTTGAACCATCATAATTTTCCACACTAATTACACCAGCTTGAAGCAAAGAAATTACAGAAGCGTGGTTTGGCAAAACACCAAACTCACCTTCACTTCCTGGCACTAACACTGATTTAACTTCTGAATTAAAGATTTCTCCGTGTGGAGTAACTATTTCTAAAGTTAATTTATCCATATTAAGCCTTTAATTTTTCTGCTTTCTTAATAGCCTCTTCAATATTTCCTACCATATAAAATGCGTTTTCAGGTAAGTCATCATATTTACCTTCTAATATACCTTTAAATCCAGCTATAGTTTCTTCAAGGCTAATGTATTTTCCAGGACTACCTGTGAAAACTTCAGCTACGAAGAATGGTTGTGATAGGAATTTCTCAATTTTTCTAGCTCTTTCAACAACTAATTTATCTTCTTCGCTAAGTTCATCCATACCTAAAATAGCTATGATATCTTGTAAATCTTTATATTTTTGAAGCACACTTTGAACTCCACGAGCTACCTTATAATGCTCTTCACCAATAATTTGCGGGTCAAGCATTCTTGAAGTTGAATCAAGTGGATCAACCGCAGGATAAATTCCTTTTTCAGCAATACTTCTATTTAAAACCGTTGTAGCATCTAGGTGAGCAAAAACGGTTGCAGGCGCTGGGTCTGTTAAGTCATCAGCAGGAACATAAACAGCTTGAACTGAAGTAATTGAACCTTTTTTAGTTGATGTAATTCTTTCTTGGAATTTACCCATTTCACTTGCTAAAGTTGGCTGATAACCAACAGCTGAAGGAATACGACCAAGTAAAGCTGACATTTCTGAACCTGATTGAGAAAATCTAAAGATATTATCAATAAACATTAAAACATCAAGTCCCATTTCATCTCTAAAATATTCAGCCATTGTAAGACCTGTTAAAGCAATACGATTTCTTGCCCCTGGTGGTTCATTCATTTGACCATAGCATAAAGCAACTTTATCTAAAACATTGCTTTCTTTCATTTCATTATAAAGGTCATTTCCTTCACGAGTTCTCTCACCAACACCAGCAAATACTGAATAACCACTATGTTTAAACGCAACATTGTGAATTAATTCCATAATAATAACTGTTTTACCAACACCAGCACCACCAAATAATCCTACTTTACCACCTTTTGCATAAGGAGCAAGTAAATCAACTACTTTAATACCAGTTTCAAATATTTCACTTTTTGTGCTTTGGTCTTCAAATTTAGGTGGTTCTCTATGAATAGCCCATTTTGTTTCATAATTTTCTGGAGCACCTTCATCAATTAAATCTCCAACCACATTGAAAATTCTTCCTAAAACTTTTTCCCCAACAGGAACACTAATTGGAGCACCTAAGCTAACAGCTTTAGTTCCTCTTACTAAACCATCAGTCATATCCATAGCAATAGTTCTTACACGGCCATCACCTAAATGTGCTGCTACTTCTAATATTAAACGAATTTGCTTACCTTCAACCTCATAATTTACTTCAATAGCTTCATTGATTTGTGGTAAATAATCGCTAAATTCAACATCTACAACAGGTCCTAATACCTGAGATATAAATCCTTGCATATATTCTCCTATTCTTTCATTGATTCAACACCACTGATAATTTCAATTAATTCAGTAGTTATGCTTTCTTGTCTTGCTTTATTATAAGCTAAATTAAGTTCTTTAACCCTTGCTTTAGCATTATTAGTTGCGTTATCCATTGCTTGCATTCTAGCACTATGTTCAGCTGCTAAACTATCTATCAATGAATAAAACATACTATATTCTATATATCTTTTTAATAATTCTTCTAAAACTTCCTTTTCTTCAGGTTCAATTTCTAATAAAGAATTTGAATTAGTAATTTCAGAATTACTTGAATCTACAGGTAATAAATTACACACTGATAATTCTTGAGAAATCATATTTTTATAGCCATTATGAACTAATATTATCTTATCAGTTAATGCTTTTTCATAATCACTAATAGCTAAATTAATAATTTCTCTAGCTTTTTCATAATCAGGTGAAGAACTAACGCCTGTATATTTATCTAGTATTTCAATTTTTTGAAAATTAAAAAACTCAATACCAACTTTTCCTATAGCTCTTAATCTAGTTTTAATACCTTTTTCTTTATTTTCTTTAATAATTTTACTAACTTCTTTTAAAGTTTTTATATTAAAACCACCGCACAAACCTTTGTCCGAAGTAATAAATACAACATCCACAATCTTAATCTCATGCTTACCAAAAAATCTACTATCTTTAGCCATATCAAATTGATTTAGCTTAAACGAAATTTCTTGCATAACCTCTTGCAATTTACTTGCATATACTTTAGACTTCTTAGCAAGCTCTTCTGCTTTTTTTAATTTAGCAGTAGACACTAATTTCATAGCATTAGTAGTCTTTTGAGTATTATGAACGCTCTTTATTTTTCTTTTTATCTCTTTTAAATTCGCCATTACAAAACCTACGCTTGTGTTGCTTTAAACTCATTTAATAAATTTTTAATTTTATCTTCTAAATCACTATCTAAAGCTTTTTTAACTCTAATTTGCTCAAAAATCTCAGGAGACTTTGTTTCAATATAAGCATATAAATCATTTTCAAATTTAGTAATCTTATCTACAGCAATATCATCTAAAAATCCTCTAGTACCTGCATAAATTAGAACTATTTGCTTTTCAATAGCTAATGGGCTATATGGAGGTTGTTTTAATACTTCAACCATTCTTTGACCACGCTCTAATTGTTTTCTTGAACTCTCATCTAAATCACTTGCAAATTGTGCAAATGCTTGCAATTCACGATATTGCGCAAGGTCTAATCTTAATGTTCCTGATACTTGTTTTGTAGCTTTAATTTGAGCAGAACCACCTACCCTAGATACTGATAAACCTACGTTAATAGCAGGACGAATACCTGAGTTAAATAAATCTGTTTCTAAGAATATTTGTCCATCTGTAATTGAAATAACATTAGTTGGAATATATGCTGAAACATCTCCTGCTTGAGTTTCAATAATAGGTAAAGCTGTTAACGAACCTGCACCTAAAGCATCACTTAATTTTGAAGCTCTTTCTAATAATCTTGAGTGTAGATAGAATACATCGCCTGGATAAGCTTCACGACCTGGAGGACGGCGTAAAATCAAGCTCATTTCACGATAAGCTACTGCGTGCTTACTTAAATCATCATATACTATTAAGGCATGTTTGCTATTGTCTCTAAAGTACTCACCCATTGTAACGCCTGTATAAGGAGCAAGGTATTGAAGAGCCGCTGAATCACTCGCAGTTGCACTTACTACTATTGTATAATCCATAGCTCCGTGCTCTTCAAGTTTTTTAACAACTTGCGCAACAGTGCTTTGTTTTTGTCCAATAGCTACATAAATACATACAACATTTTGACCTTTTTGATTAATTATGGTATCTACTGCTACGGTTGTTTTACCTGTTTGTCTATCTCCAATGATTAATTCTCTTTGACCGCGACCAATTGGAACAAGGGCATCAATTGCTTTAATACCTGTTTGTAATGGCTCATGAACGCTTTTTCTAGCCATAATACCTTTAGCTTTTTCTTCAACAAATGCAGTTTTTGTAGTATTTATAACACCTTTTGCGTCGATTGGCTCTCCTAAAGCATTAACAACACGACCAATTAATTCTTCACCAACTGGAACTTTTAATAATTGTTTTAATCTTTTAACAGAGCTACCTTCTTTAATATTTGAAAAACTTCCTAAAACTACAACACCAACACTATTTTCTTCAAGGTTTAATGCCATACCTTTTTCGCCATTTTCAAATTCAACCATTTCTCCTGCCATAACATTTTTTAATCCAAAAACATTAGCAACACCATCAGCTATTGAAATAACTTTACCAGTTTCTTCAATTTCTAAATTTAAATTAAAATTCTCAATTCTTTCTTTAATAATTGAGCTAATTTCATTTGCGTTAAAACTCACTGTTACTCCTCTTAAATTGCTTTCATTATATGCTGTTTGATTTTATCTTTTAATGAAGTTTCTGATACTATTATTTCATATCCTAAGTCTTCAATATAAATCTTTATTTCATTTTTATCATGAATTATATTTTTTAGTTTTATTTCTTTTTTAAAATAATTTGATAATTCTTTTTCGTGCTTTAATATATCATTATCACTAATTTTTTCTTTAGAATAAATATCAGCATAATAAATATTATTTTCTAAAGCTAATTTTTTAACTAATCCATCATAAACAACTGGAACTTTATCAAGTTTATTATTTACTCCTAATACCTTTAAAAAATTAATAATTTCTTTTTTATTTGTATTAGATAAACTCACTAAAAACTCTATCTTTTTATCTAAGCTAATGCCAACTGCATTTATTATCACTAATGTTTTTTTATCTTTAAAGGCTTCTTTTAAAATCTCAAAACAAGATATAAATTCTTCCCTATCTTTTCTTTGCATTATTATATTTACATACTTTTCCATTAGCTAACTTTCCTTGAAACAATATCTAATAAATCAGATTGTTTTAAATTAACATTAGTATTTAAAAGCTCTTCTATAAGTTCTTTGACAACTTCTTCTTTAGCCTTTTTCTCTTCAAATATTTTTTGCTCTTCATAAGATTTTTTCATATTTTCTATCTCATTATTAGCATCTTTTAAAATATTTTCATTTAATTTTATAGCTTGTTCTTTAGCTAATTCTATTAGCTTATCAGCCTCGTTATTAGCTATCTCTATTTTTTTAATTGCTTCTTCTTTATTTTTTTTAGCCTCATCTAAGCTTTTTTCTATTGATACTAATCTATTTTTAATATTATCAATTCTATCACAATATATCTTTTTAATTGTTTTAGCAAGTAATAAATACATCATAACAGCAAAAATTACAAAATTTATAGTTCTATAGAAAATATCTGTATCACTAGCCAACAAATAAGTAGGTAATAAAATCCATATTAATCTGTTCATAAAGCAACCTTAAATTTTTTCTATACTTGCTCTTAAAGCATTTTCACACTGAAACAAATCAGCTTTCAACTCATTTTTAAACTGAATTTTTTTTGCTTCAAGTTCAGTTAAAAATTTCTGATAGTCTAAATCAAGACTAGCCTTTTTTTCTGCTATAGCTTTGCTTGCTTGCTCTTTTGCTACGGCAACTTGCTCGCTTTTGATGGCTTGAGCTTTAGCTCTTGCATCAGCATAAATCTTAGCAATTAATGTTTCATTATTACTAGCGTCTGTGTTATTTTGCTGAATTCTAGCTTCATCTTCTTTTATACCATCATCTCTATTTTTCATAAAGGTTAGTAATGGTTTGTATAAGATGTAATCTAAAATCCAAAGCAATATTAAAAACAACATAGCTGTTAATAACATCATTTTAAGATCTAAGTCATCAAACATACATTCTCCTTATTTTGATAAAACTTTATATTAACATAAAAAAATCAAATAATATTTAAATTATAAGTTTTTTATAGCATTTTCAACAAAATTTTTAGTATTTTCTTGATTTAAATTAAATATAAGTTTGCCATTTTGTATTTTAAAATCTATTTTAAATTCTTTTAATTTTTTTAACAAACTATCATCAATTATGTTATTTGTATTTTTACCCTTGAGTTTATTTGCTAGTTTTTCACAATCTCTAACATTTAATTTTTGACCAATAATTGTATTTACTAAAATCTTTTCATCTTCTTTTTGACCTGCTATTACTTTAGCATGACCTGCACTTAATTTGCCATCAATAATTAATTTTTGAGTATCTTCACTAAGAGTAAGTAATCTTAAAGTATTTGCTATATTTGCTCTACTTTTTTGAATACTATGCGCTAATTCTTCTTGAGTAATTTTTCTAACTCTCATTAACTCTTTATAAGCTAAAGCAAGTTCAATAGGATTTAAATCTTCTCTTTGAATATTTTCAAGTAAAGCTAATTCTCGTGTTTTACTTGAATCTATATTTGCAATAATTGCTTTAATTTTTGTTTCACCTAAAGCTTTAATAGCCCTTAATCTTCTCTCGCCAGCAATTAAAAAATATTTAGTTACTTTTTCTAAATTTTCTCCATTTTCCATTGCCTTTTCACAAAGCTCATCAGCATCTATTACAACAATTGGTTGTAATAATCCATGATTTTTAATGGAATTAGCAAGTTCATTTATACTATCTTCATTAAAACTTTTTCTTGGCTGATATGGATTTGGAGTTATATCATCTATACTAATATCTCTTATAGTATCTAAATCACTTCTAAAAACTCCACTTAACTCATCATCATAAGCTAAAGATATATCATCTAAAATACTACTAAAATCTGAACCTAAAGATTTTTTTGCCATTTTCTATCCTATTAAAGAATGTGCTAAGCTTTGATAAGCAACACAACCTGGAGATTTTATGTCATACAATATTATAGGTTTTCCAAAACTTGGACTTTCTGCTAGTTTTACATTTCTTGGAATTATTACTATCTCTCCATCTTTTCTAAATAACTTGCCACTTAAATGCTTTTTAAGTTCGGCAACCGTATCTTTTGAAAGATTATTCTGTGGGCTATACATAGTAGGTAAAATTCCCCTTATTCTTAACTTCGGATTTATTGCTTCTCTTATATTATGAATCGTCCTTAAAATATGTGCCAAACCTTCTAATGCTAAATATTCACATTGAATCGGGATTATTACATCAGTGCTTGCTGCAAGTGCATTAATTGTGATATTTCCTAATGCAGGTGGCGAATCTATTATTATATAATCATATCTATTTACAACATCTTTTAAAGCTTTTCTTAAAATTTGTTTATTATTTACACCTGTTCCTAATTCTTGCTCAAAATTAGTAAGAACAATATTTGATGGAGCAAGGTCTAGTTTATTCAAACTTGTCTTTAAAATAATCTCATCTAATGTTTTTTTACCACTTAATACATGATATATATTAAATTCAAAATCACTTCTTTTAAATCCGTATCCTGTGGTAGCATTACCTTGTGGATCCATATCTATTAGTAAAACACTTTTTTCAGCTACCGCAAGAGAAGCTGCTAAATTCACTGCCGTTGTTGTTTTACCTACCCCACCCTTTTGATTAGCTATTGTTATAATTTCACTCATCTTAAACTATATATCCTTTTGTTATCTACTAAAATAGAACCATCTTCATATAATTTTACATCATTTAATGAATAAGTATTATCATCATTTTTAAAATAAAACGATCTACTTAATTCAAAATCACTCTTATAATAATCAAAAATTTCTTTCCAAGAAATATTAAGATTTATTCTATCAAAAAAAGTTTTAAGTAATGTTGAATATGAAATATCTATATCTAAAATATTAGCATCTACTGGTGCTGTAGTTATATTTATACCAATACCACAAACTAATTTATCTTTTATTTTTGCAGTGATTAGCCC
This sequence comes from Campylobacter sp. RM12642, assembly GCF_020137635.1. NCBI lineage: Bacteria > Pseudomonadati > Campylobacterota > Epsilonproteobacteria > Campylobacterales > Campylobacteraceae > Campylobacter > Campylobacter sp. RM12642. Next base: position 34,315 of record NZ_JACGAT010000005.1, on the reverse strand, counting down.
TCCAATTTTTTTATTATCTAAATAAAAATCATTAGGCCATTTTATAAAAACTTTTGAACCAAATTCTTTTAAGACTATTTTCATTATCATAGAATAATATATACTAGCTGATTGAATAGGTAAATCATCTGGTAAATTATCATTAAAAAAAGATAAATATAAATTATTTTTTATATCTAAATTAAATTTATTATATTCATCAAAAAATATAAAATCTATATCTTTAAAATACTGATTATGAATCTTAGAATTTATATTGCCAAATGAATCGGTATTATCGCTAATCCAATTTCTATTACAAGAGCCAATTCCGTTAGTTTGTTTAAGCGTAGCCAATGCAAATGCGTGTTCTTTAAAACCATTTCTAATAGCATTTATAAGCTCAACTTGAGTTGAACTTATACAATTACAAAAAGCTAGATTATACAATGCTATCTCCTTGTTTTAACCTTTTACCATTTACATATACATTAGCATCTAAAGACTTTTTACCTGCATCTTGCAATTTATAAACTTTTAAGCTGCCTTTTTTACAAGTTAAAATTAAATAATTTTTACCTATTTCTTTTATAAGCCCTTCTTTATTATCACTTTCACATTCATTCAATTCAAGTTCATTTAACTTTAAACCATTTTCTAAAAATATATTAGGCCAATCATAAAATGCTAAATATTTTTGATATATTTCTTTAGCATTATTTAGCTCAATTAAACCATCTTGTTTTTTGATAATTTTTGTATGAGTTGCCTTTGAATCATCTTGTTTAATAGGTTGAAAATAATTTGGATTTTCTAAAAATTCCAAAAGCATTTTTGCTGATAATTTAGACATTTTGTCAAATACTTGTGGAGAATTTAAATCCTTAATATTTAATTCTTGTTGATATAAAATATCTCCAGTATCAAGACCTATATCCATATTCATAAGTGTAACTCCACTTACAATATCACCATTTAAAATAGCACTTTGTATAGGTGAAGCTCCTCTATAATAAGGAAGTAAACTAGCGTGAGTATTAATACAAGGTGCTATGTCTAAAATCTCTTTTGGCAGTATTTTTCCATAAGCTGCAACTATTATAAAATCTGGTTTTTTATTGCTAATTAAATTTCTAATCTCTTCATTATTTCTTAAGCTTTTTGGTTGTGCTAATTCTAAGTTTAGTTTTAACGCAATCTCTTTTACCGGACTTGGAGTTAATATTTTTTTTCTTCCAACTTCTTTATCTGTTTGGGTTAAAACTAGACTTACATTATGAAATTTACTAAGCTCTTCTAAAATAAATGCCGAAAATTCGGGCGTGCCCATAAATACTATATTTTTTTTCATGATATACCTAAAAATTAAGATATGTTATTCAAATAACATTTTTGATAAAGATAATTTTAACTCTTTAATACCATCATTAGTAACTGAAGATATTTTTGTAACAAAAACTAAATTATCATATCTTTTTAAATACTCATTTAAAAGTTCTAATTCTTGAATTAAATTCTCTTTAGCCACATCACATCTTGTGATTGCAACTGCAAATTTAAAATCATTCAAGCCATAAGCTTCAAGTTCTTTGTATAAATTAATAAATTGTTCTTTAATGCTCATTTCTTTAAAACTATCTAGCATAAATAATAAGCATTTTGACCTTGATATGTGTTTTAAGAACTCATATCCTAAACCTTTTCCTTCACTAGCACCTTCTATAATTCCTGGTATATCAGCCATTACAAACGAGTAATCATTAATATCTACAACACCTAATTTTGGAGTAAGAGTTGTAAATTCATAATCAGCAATTTCTGGCTTAGCATTACTTACTATACTAATTAAAGTAGATTTTCCGACATTAGGATATCCAACTAATCCAACATCAGCAATTAATTTTAATTCAAGTCTTACTTCTAGACTTTCTCCTTTTTTACCAGGTTGAGCGTATGTAGGTCTTTGATTAACAGAACTTTTAAAATGTCTATTTCCAAGGCCACCTAAACCACCATTTAGTAAGACTATTTGCTCTCCTAAACTCGTAAAGTCATGTAAGATTTCATTGGTATTAATATCAATAATTTGAGTACCTATTGGAACTTTTATTTCTAAATTCTCGCCTTTTTTACCACTTTTATTTCTAGGTAATCCACAATCACCATTACTAGCCTTTAAATGTGTTTTGCCTTTAAAATGCGCTAAAGTATGAAGATTATTATCACAAATAACCACTACATCGCCACCACGACCGCCATCGCCGCCATCAGGACCACCTAGTGGTACATGTTTTTCACGGCGAAATGAGCTAGCACCCGCTCCGCCGTTACCAGAGCTCAGCCTAATTTTTATACTATCAACAAACATTACCTAAGCTCCTTTTAATTTAAATTATACTGCAGGATATACAGAAACTTTTTTGCGGTTTTTGTCTTTTCTTTCAAATTTAACAAAACCATCAACTAAAGCAAAAATAGTATGATCTCTTCCCATACCAACATTTGCTCCTGCGTGAGTTGCTGTTCCTCTTTGGCGAATAATAATATTTCCAGCTCTTACAAATTCTCCACCAAATTTTTTAACACCTAAACGTCTACCTATAGAATCTCTATTATTTTGAGTTGAACCTTGACCTTTCTTGTGTGCCATTGTATTTCTCCTTACGCTTTAATTTCTTTTACTACTACGCGAGTAAATTGTCTTCTAAAACCTCTTTTTAATTTAGAGTCTTTTCTTCTTCTTTTCTTAAAAATTACAACTTTTTTATCTTTTCCTTCGTTGATAACTTCAAGAACAACTTTCGCTCCACTAACAAAAGGGGTACCGATTTTTAATTCTTTATCGTTAACAGCTAAAACATCTGTAACTTCTACGATAGACTTTTTCTCTGCTTCAAAGCGATCTAACTTTAATTCGTCGCCAACACTTACTTTGTACTGCTTACCGCTATGTTTAAAAATAGCATACATGATTCATCCTTTGTAATTTAGTAAGTCCCATCAAGCACTTTAAATATTAGAAATTTAAAGATTTAAATAAGCTTAAATGAGTTGTAAAAAGCGAATACTATCAAAAAATCATTAATTTTTATTTAAAAATTTATTTTTTTTGCTACACTAATGCTATTTTTAGTTTAAAAGGAAACAAAAACATGAGTTTTGAAGGAAGAGACGAACTAGTTAATTCTAGTATTAATTATTTTGAAAAATATACACACAAATTTATTAATAACATACAAGCTTATTATAGAAGCGAAGGCAAAATTTTATCAAAAAATTGTGAAGATGCTTACGAAGAATTATTTTCTATGTTACTAACAAAAGATTTTAGTATAGAAAGAGGTAAGGAATTAGCCAAGACAAAAGACTTTGATAGAGCTTGCTTTTTTGAATTTTTATTAAAAACTTATATAGATTTTTCTAAGCATATTATGAATAATGGATTAAACAACAAATTAGTTGTTAATCTTGCCTTTGCATTGGAAAGATATGGTTCAATTTTTTGCACAATTTGTCACGATTCTACGACTGCACAAAGTTCAATTAATGTATTTTCGGCAAGTAGTTCTGGTGGATTTTTTATACACGAGAATTTTATAGATACATTTAAAAAAATGTATTCTGTAGGAGAAAAATTAGAATTTTTAAATCTTTATAATGGTGTTCCTGTTAGAACTTACGGAGAAATTTTACAAGTTGAAGATGCGAGTATAGTTGTAAAAGTTGATTTAATGCAAATTTTAGCTATGAAAGAAGAAGATTGTGCTTATATAGTTCAAAATCAATATTTACAAAAAAATATTAAAGCAAATATTTTATCTGTTAATATTGTAAATTGCACGGTAACTTTAAATAATTTTGAAAGCCAACCATATATGCACGCATTAAAAAGAGCATATCCTAGAGTGCATCCTAATGAATTTACTAAAATAGCACTAACTCATGAAGATGGAAGGGTTGCTAATGGAAAATTATTTGATATTTCAGAAGGTGGAATTGGTGTTGTTTCTAATGAAGATGTAGGATTTAAAAGAGGTGATATTTTATCATCTTATATTTGTTTACATATGCCTCATTCAAATGAAGCAGTTGAGTTTAATTTAAAATTTAAATTAGTTGTTTTAATTGTATATCAAAATGCTTACAGATATTGTTTAGAGATTTTACCAGACCAAGAAGATGCTAAAAAAATCCAAGAATTTGCAAGCAGAAGAGTAGAAGAAACTTTAGTAGAGCTTAAAAATCAATTAAGCCTATATAAAAGAGATTAAGATATGAATTTTATTACATTCATAATTGACTTATTTACAAATAATAATTTAATTTGTATGCTAATAGCCTATTTAATAGGCTCAATTCCTTTTGGATTAATATATGCTAAAAAATTTGCAAATGTTGATATTAAATCTCAAGGTTCAAAAAGCATAGGAGCTACAAATGTATTAAGAGTTGTAAAACAAGTTAATCCAAAATTGGCTAAAAAATTAGCAATAGCTACTATGTTAAGTGATTTTTTAAAAGCTATGCTTCCAATTTGTATTGCTATGTTTTTAGATATAAGTGAGGCAACAATTTGGGCTATGGCAGTTCTTAGTGTTATAGGACATTGCTATAGCATATTTTTAAGCTTTAATGGCGGTAAAGGCGTAGCTAGTGGGGCTGGAGCTTTAATACTATTAGTTCCTTATTCTGTAATTATAGGTCTTATTTTTTGGCTAATAATCGGAAAAGTATTTAAAATATCTAGCTTAGCATCATTAATAGGATTTAGTATTGGAGTAATTAGTGCAGAATTTTTATACCCTAATATTAGTATTAATTCTCACGCACCAATATATTTAATATTGTTTTTTGTGTTCTATAAACATATACCAAATATTATTAGATTGATTTTTAAAGACGAATGCAAAGTCATATAAAAATAAAAACAAAATTTAAATGCATAATAGGCTTATTGGAATTTGAAAGATTAGAAAAGCAAACAATAAGCCTAAAAATAAATGCAAAAGCTGATAGTTTTTTAGACTATGCTAAAGTAACTAAATTATCAAAAAAATATTTAAAATCAAAAAAATTCTTTACCTTAGAAAAAGCTAATAAAAAACTAGCAAAAAAAATAAAAATCAAATTTCCACAACTAAAAAAAATAAAAATTGAGATTATTAAATTAGAGATTATGAAAAACACAAAACTTAGTGCTAAATACAAAAAAAAATATTAAAATAACTTTAAAAAAACTTGAATATTTGCTTAAATTGTGTTAGCATAACCTTAATTTTACTTTAAGGAAAAAAAATGCGTATTTTAGTAGTGGAAGATGAAATATCTTTAAACAAGACACTAGCCGAAGGTTTAACTGAATATGGCTATCAAATAGATGCGTGCGAAAATTGTAAAGATGCTGAATATTATATCGGTATTAGAAACTACGATTTAGTATTGACAGATTGGATGCTTCCTGATGGTGATGGCACTGACTTAATACATGTTGTAAAACATAAATCTTCAAGAACTTCAATCATAATTTTATCTGCAAAAGATGATAAAGAAAGTGAAATAAGCGCTTTAAAAGCAGGTGCTGATGATTACATTAAAAAACCTTTTGATTTTAATGTATTATTAGCTAGAATTGAAGCAAGACTTAGATTTGGTGGGTCAAATACAATTAAAATTGATAATTTAGAAATAGACCCAGATGAAGAAAAAATTACTTATAAAGGTAAAGAAATTGAATTAAAAGGTAAACCTTTTGAAGTATTAACCCATCTTGCAAGACACTCTGATCAAATAGTATCAAAAGAACAATTATTAGATGCAATTTGGGAAGAACCTGAACTTGTAACTCCTAATGTAATTGAAGTTGCAATCAATCAAATTAGGCAAAAAATGGATAAGCCTTTAGGTATCTCAACTATTGAAACAATAAGAAGAAGAGGCTATAGATTTTGCTTTCCCAAAAAAGCATAAGAAATAAATTTTTCTTGCAACTAGCATCTACTATTACGGTGCTAGTTGTTATTTTTTCAGTTCTGTCGTATCAAATTCTAAAAATTAATATAATGCAAAATGAATTTGATAATTTAATCAAAAATGCTATTAGTATTATTGAAGTGAATAATAGTTCAAACTTTATTATTTTTAAAGACTATAAAATAATTCATTTAGATAAAAAAACTATGAAACCAAACTTTCAAATAATCAATGAAAACGATAAAAAAGTCTTGATTTTAACATATCCTTACAATGAATTTGGGGATTATATAATATTAAAAAAAGATATAAGTCAATCAAGTAAAATTCTTGATACTATTTTTATATCTTTATTTTTAATAATTATTATTGCTATTAGTTTGATTATTTTTTATTCATTATTCTTATCAAGAATATTATCAATGCACCTAAAAGAATTAAGCGTTAAAGTTAGTAGGTTTGATGATAACTTTACAAATAGATTAGATTATAAAAACTATCCATTAGAGTTTAAAGAAATCATAAGTAGTATTAATCACTTAATTACTAGAATTCAAAACTATAATATGTCTCAAAAAGAACTATTTATAGGAATTGCTCACGAATTAAAAACTCCTTTAGCAGTTATAAAAGCTAAAAACGATGTAACGCTAATTAAATCAAGAGATAGTGAATATTATATTCAAACCATTAAAAACTCTAACGATAGCATAGATAATATCAATAAAATCATAAATGAAATTCTTAAAATTGGTAGATTAGAAGGTGCGCAATTTGAAGAGCCAAATGAAATAGACTTAATTGATTTTATTAGACAAGAAAGCAAAAATTTTAGCCTATTAGGCTCAAAAACAGGACAAAAAATAGAACTTAATCTAAACCCAAATGAATTAAAAATAAAAATACAAAAAACCTTATTCTCACAAATTTTACAAAATTTTATTCAAAACGCATTTAAATTTTCTCAACCAAATACAACAATAACAATTACAACTTTCATCAATAATATGACTTTTTATCTACATGTAGATGATATGGGTTGTGGAATTAGTGAAGATAAAGATTATTTTGCACCATTTAAAAGATTTGGAGATAAAGAAGGCGTTGGATTAGGACTTTATTTATCAAAATCAGCTGCAACCGCACTAAAAGCTGAAGTATCATTAGAAAATAGAAAAGATATGCAAGGAACAAGGGCTATTTTTTCTATGAAAATCAAAAAAAATTAAGAGAAGAAATATGGCAAAAAAAACTGCAATTATTGATTTAGGTTCAAACGGAATTAGGATGGCAATATATGAAAAAACTTCAAGATATGGTTTTTATATATTAAACGAACAAAAAGTTAAATTTCGTTTAGCACAAGGTGCTTATGAACAAGATAATGTATTGGTAGAAAAACAAATCAAAAAAGCTTACGAAATAATAAAATATTTTAAAACTCAAGCGCTTAATTTTAAGTGTAATAAAATATTTTGCATAGGAACATCAGCTCTAAGAGATGCAAAAAATAAATCTGATTTAATTAACCTATTAAAAAAAGATTTAAAACTCAATATCAAAACTTTAAGTGGAATGGAAGAAGCATATTTAAGTGGTTTTGGAGCTATTAATTTACTACCTAAATTAGATGACAAATCAATTTGTTTAGATATTGGTGGTGGTAGTGCTGAATTGTGTTTGTGTGAAAATACAAAAGTAGTTAAAACTTTCTCGCTTGACCTTGGAACGGTGAGATTAAAAGACTTATTTAAAGACAAATTTAATAAATTAGAAAAATATATAGATAATTATTTAGAGCAAATCCCTGATGATTTTAAAGCTTCTATCTTAATTACAATAGGTGGCTCATTAAGAGCTATTAGCAATGCTATTATGGAAAAAAATAATTATCCTTTAAGTCAGGTTCATGCTTTTTCTTATCAAGTAGATGAAGAAAGTGAATTTATAGAAAAAATTATCAATTGCAAAAATTCAGAACTTAGCTCGCTAGGAATTAAAAAAGAAAGACACGATACCATTAAAATGGGTGCTTTAGTCTTTTATAAAATAATTAAAAAATTAAAAATCAAGCAAATAATTACAAGTGGTGCTGGAGTTAGAGAAGGAATATTTTTAAAAGACTTATTTAAACACCACAAAGGGTTTCCAGCCAATTTTAATCCGAGCTTAAAAAGTCTTGAAGATAGACTAATTAAATACAAATCAGGCTCACTGGTTAGTAATGTTACAAGATTATTTAATACTTTAAATGAAATTCATTATGTTGATAAAAAATATCTAAAACACTTAACATATGCAGCAAAATTAATTGAGACAGGTTTATTACTTAGCTATTATTCAAACCACAAACATAGTGCTTATTGTGTTTTAAGTGGTCTAAATTTTTGTATAAAACACGAAGATAAAGCACTAATAGCAACTATAATAGAACAACACGGCAAAAAAATAAATTATGAGAATTTAAAATTAAAAAAATTATTGCCAGATGAAAATACCATATCTTGGCTTAATTTTATTCTAGCATTTTGTAATGCTTTAAATAAGGCTAAAGAAAACGAAATTTGTGATTTTTCTTATAAAAATAAAACTTTATATATAACAAAAAATACAAATAATTTCATTATGCAAGAAGCTATTAAAAAGATTAGCAAGCCAAAAAGTTTTAATGTATATATAAACAATGAAGAGATTTAACTCTTCACTAATTATTTAATAGAATTAATAGTCTTTAAAATATAATTTTTTGAGATTTCAAGTTTTTCTTTTTCATCTTTATTTAAGTCTAATTCAAGAACTTTTTTAATACCACCCTTACCTACTACAACCAATCTTGAATAAGCTAAATTATCTTGAGTAAAACTAATAGGTATGATTAAATTCTCATCATCTTTAATAGCTTTAATAATTCTTGCAATTACACTTCCTATTCCAAATTCTGTTTTACCTTTTACTTTAAAAATCTCTCCGCCCTTAAAGCGAACTCTGTTTTCAATCTCATCTAAATTAAGGTTAAACTCATTAATATTTTTACCGCCCACAAAGGCATTGCTCTTATAAAAAAACTGCGTATCTCCGTGCTCTGCTAGCATAAAAGCATTTATATTTTTATAAGAAATTCCTAATTTATTAGCAATTTCAATCTTAAGCCTTGCACTATCAAGCGTTGTGCCTGTGCCAATTACTTTAAAAGTATCTAAGCCGCTTAATTTTTGAGCGTAATAAACAATGCTATCATTTGGATTTGTAGCTATTAAATATATACCATTAAAGCCCTTTAAGGCATTAATAATTTCTTTTAAAGGTTCATAATTAGCCTTAAGTTCAAGCGTTCTATCAGGCTCAATGCAAGTTGTATATGCTAAGACAATAAGATCACATTTTACTAATTCTTCTACCTTGCTAACAGCAAAAATTTTAGAATTTGAATTGGTATTTTCAAGACTATCTTCTAAATCAATCTTACTTGCGTTTGCTAAGCCATCTTTAATATCGTATAAATAAAGCTCGTTTGCTATATTTTGACTACTTAGCATAAAACTTGCAGCCGAACCAACGGCTCCAAGTCCAATAATTCCTATTTTCATTTTAATAAACTCTTAAATAATTCAACGCTATCAAGCTGCTCCCAAGGATAACTTGCAACTCCAACTTGCCCATAAGTTGCAACATCAGCATAAGAAAATCCAGCTTTACTAGGCTCATCTAATCTAAATTTTTCTTTAATCCATCTAGGAGTTAATGCGAAATTTCTTTCAACAAATGCACTTAAAATATTATCATCAACACTTGCATTTGTCCCCATACAATCAACATTTACGCTAATTGGTTTTGCAATTCCTATTGCATAGCTAATTTGCACTATACATTTTTTAGCTAAGCCACTTGCAACTATATTTTTTGCTACATATCTAGCTGCATAAAGCCCACTTCTATCAACTTTTGTGTAATCTTTTGAGCTTTGTGCCCCACCACCTATTGGGCTATATCCACCAAAACTATCCACTATTAATTTTCTTCCCGTTAAGCCACTATCGTGAAGGCTTGAGTGATTTACATATCTTCCTGTTGGATTAATATAAATAATGCAATCATCTTTATTAAATAGCTCTTTTGGTAAGCCCGAATTACAAATTAAATTCATAATTTTTGAGCGAACTTCATCAAGACTTAGACTACTTACACTAGGAGCTGAAACTACTATTGTATGGATTTTTTTAGGCTTACAATTTTCATAATTTTCCTTGCTCTCATAATCAATTGTAACTTGAGTTTTAATATCTACTCCAAATTCGTGTGGATTATTTAGAGCATATTCATATACTTTATTACAAATCATTCTCGCATAAAAAATCGCAGCAGGCATAAATTCAGGTGCTTCGCTACTTGCAAAGCCAAACATCATACCTTGATCACCTGCTCCTATTTCTCCACTTTCTTGATCTACGCCTTGATTAATATCATTACTTTGCTCGTTTAATAACACTTGCACTTTAACATCACTTGGGTGTAAGCATTCAGCCTTGCTAAAATGAGAATTTTCTTTATAACCTATTTTAATTAAAGCGTTTTTAACTACTTCTTCATATTCACTTTCACTAACCTTTAAATTAGATTTAATCTCTCCACCAATTATTACATTCTTTCCAGCGACAAAAACCTCACTAGCAACGCGAGCGTTTTTATCATAATTTATATGCAAATCAACAATGCTATCAGCAATGATATCAGCACATTTATCAGGGTGTCCTGCACTTACTACTTCACTTGTAAATAAATACATTTATTATCCTTTAATAATTAAATTTTGCCTAATTTTAGCCTTTATAGTTAATGTTTTGTAAGAGAGATTTGCTATATTTTTGCCTTTTTAAGGAGATATTATGAGCGTCTTAAGTTCAATGATTAAAAGATATAAAAGTACTAATTTAATTATAAAAATTATGATTGGTATTGTTGTAGGTGTTTTTGTTGGAATTTGTATTCCTAGTTTTACTGATTATACTTCTTTATTAGGAGATTTTTTTATAGGTGCTCTAAAAGCAATTGCTCCGATATTAGTATTTATTTTAGTTCTTAGTGCAATCTCTACTAGAGAATATGGAAATGGAACTAAAAAAATAAAACAAGTAATAATTTTGTATTTAATAGGAACTTTCTTAGCTTCTGTTTGTGGTGTTGTTGCTAGCTTTTTATTTCCTACAAAACTTATATTAGAAATACCAAATAATATTGATTTAACCCCGCCAAGTAGTGTTGCTATGGTATTTAAAGATTTATTATTTAAAATGATAGAAAATCCAGTAAGTGCATTAGCTAATGGAAATTATATTGGAATTTTAACTTGGGCTATAGCTGCTGGAATTGCACTTAAAACTTGCTCAAAAGAAGTAAAAAAAGTATTTATAGATATTAATGAAGGCACTATTAAAATTGTTGCTTTCATAGTTCGTCTAGCTCCTATTGGTATTTTTGGTCTAGTAAGCACAAGTGTTGCTAAAACTGGTGTAGAAACTTTAGCTGATTATGTTTTATTACTATTAGTATTAGTTGGAACTATGCTATTTGTAACATTTGTAATCAATCCATTAATAGTATTTGTAGTTACTAAGAAAAATCCTTATCCATTAGTTTGGGTTTGTATAAAACACTCTGCAATTTATGCGTTTTTTACAAGAAGTTCAGCTGCAAATATTCCTGTAAATATGGCACTATGTTCAAAAATTAATGTTGATAAAGAATTATATGGAGTATCAATTCCACTAGGTGCTACAATTAATATGGCTGGAGCTGCTGTTACTATTTCTGTTTTAGCACTTGCTGCAGTTCATACATTAGGACTTAATATTACTTTTACAAACGCTATACTACTTAGCTTTTTAGCTGCATTTGCTGCTTGTGGAGCTAGTGGGGTTGCTGGTGGCTCACTTTTACTTGTTCCTTTAGCGTGTTCATTATTTGGGATAAATGATGATATTGCTATGCAAGTAGTTGGGGTTGGCTTTATAATTGGAGTTATTCAAGATAGCGTTGAGACTGCTTTAAATAGCTCTACTGATGTGCTATTTTCTGCAATTTGTTCTGATACTAAAATAGATTTAAGTAGGGTATAAAATGGAATGGGATTTAAGCATAATTTATAAAAATAAAGAAGAATTATATAAAATTTTAAAAGATTTAGAAAATCAAGCAAACGATTTTGCTTTAAAATACGAAAATAATTTAAAAAATGAAAAAGAATTTGAAAATATAATTTCAAAATTAGAAAGCATTTATAATGAGTTAAGCCGTGCTGGAGCTTATGCGTATTTACATTTTGCAAAAGATAGTGCAAATGGAGCATTTTTACAAGAAATAAGCACAATTTGCACTAATATTGAAAGTAAATTAGTGTTTTTTGAAATTGAGTTTTGCGAATTAGAAAACGCACAAGAAATTGCAAATAATTGTAAAAAATATTCATATATGCTAAATAATTGGCTAAAAGCTAAAAAATATCAATTAAGCAAAAGCAACGAGCAAGTATTTATGAAAATGAATATAAATGGTAAAGAAGCATTTTCAAGATTATTTGATGAATACTTAAGTAATATTACCTTTAAACTTGATTTAAAAAAAATCAGCGAAGAAGAACTATTAAGCAAGCTTTATAGCCCTGATAGAGCTTTAAGAAAAAGAGCAGCCGATGCACTTACAAAAGGACTTAAGAAAAATATAAAAACTCTATGCTTTATTTTTAATATGATTAAGAATAATCACTTAAGTGAATGTGAGCTAAGGGGCTATGAAAATCCTATGCAAGCAAGGAATTTGAGTAATCAAATTGAAGATGAAAGTGTAAAAAGCCTAATAAAAGCAGCCGAAAATAATTATCATTTAGTAGAAAATTATTACAATAAAAAGCGTGAAATTCTAGGTCTTAAAGAATTAAAAGACTATGATAGATACGCTCCACTTTATGATGATATTAGCAATGATTGGGATTTTGAGAAATCTTGCAAAGTTGTAAAAGATACTTTTAATAAATTTAGCCCAAAATTTGCTGAACTTATGCAAAAAGCACTTGATAATAAAGCTCTTGATGTATATCCAGCTAAAAATAAGCGTAGTGGAGCATTTAGCTATGGCATCAATCCTCAACCATTTGTAATGCTAAATCATACAAATAATAGAAGAGATTTATTCACTTTAGCACACGAATTAGGGCATTTAATCCATCAAAGTCTAGCAGGAGAAAATCTAGGGTATTTTAATGCAAATACTCCGCTAACTACAGCTGAAACTGCTAGTGTTTTTGCTGAAATGCTAGTTTATGACGCTATTAAAGATACGCTTAGCCCTAAAGATAAAAAAGCACTTTTAGCAAGTAAAATTGAAGATATATTCGCAACATTTTTTAGACAAATTAATTTTACAAATTACGAAATCGCTCTACATAATCACGAAGGTGAATTAAGTGTTGATGAGTTTTGCGACTTATGGCTAGCTGAAGGACAAAAAATGTTTGGTAGTAGCGTAAAACTACGCAAAAAATACAAATATTGGTTTAGCTATATCCCACATTTTATCCATTCGCCGTTTTACTGCTACGCGTATTCTTACGCACAATTATTAGTTTTAGCATTATTTGGGCTTTATAAGAGTGGAAAATGTGCTAATTTCGTAGAGCTTTATACAGAATTTTTAGCAAGTGGTGGAAGTCGCTCTCCGGCTGAATTGGTAGGACTTTTTGGACTTGATTTAAATAGTGATGAGTTTTGGCAATTAGGAATTAATGAAATTGCTAAAATGGTTAAGGAATTTTGCGAATGAATTATTTAGATAGACTAAATCCTGCTCAAAAACAAGCCGCTACATTTGTAGATGGAAGTTTATTAATCTTAGCTGGTGCTGGAACTGGCAAAACTCAAACAATGATTAGCAGATTAGTCTATTTAATAAGTGAAGTTGGAATTAGCCCTGAATCAATTTTAAGCCTTACATTTACAAATAAAGCCGCAGCTTCAATGAAAGAAAGAGCTATAAAAATGCTAAATGAAATAGGCTATAGTAATAATTTACCAATTTTAAGCACATTTCATAGCTTTGGAATGGAGTTTTTAAGTGAATATATAGAATTATTAGATGGAAGAAGAAAGAAAAATTATAGACTAATTGATACTGATGATAAAAAGGCTATGATTAAAGAATTTGTTTTAGAAAAAATTAGAAAAACTGATATAAATTTTTTAAGTAAGGATAAAAAAGATAAAGAAATCTTAAAAGATGAAAAAGAGTTTTTAAGAAATAAAACCAACGAAGCTATGGCTTATATAGATAGGGTTAAAAATACCTTAGAATTTGAATTAGAAAATGAAAATCACGAAATATATTTAGATTATGAAAAAGCTTTAGAATACAATAATTTAATAGATTTTGATGATTTAATAATTCTGCCACACGATATTTTAAAAAACAATCCAACAACAGCTACAAAAATTAGCAATCAATATTCATACATAATGGTAGATGAGTATCAAGATACTAATTTAGCTCAATTAAAATTATTAAAATTATTATGTAAAGCTCATCAAAATATCGTTGTAGTTGGAGATGATGATCAAAGTATTTACTCATTTCGCCACGCAAGAATACAAAATATATTAGGATTTTCTGATGATTTTCAAGACGCAAAAATCATTAAATTAGAAGAAAATTATAGAAGCACAAAAACCATATTAAATCACGCAAATAGCTTAATAGCAAACAATAAAACAAGATATGGAAAAGAGCTATTTACAAATAATGAATTTGATATAGATATTACTAAATTAGAAAATTATTATGAAGTAATTTACGAGATTAAAAGTCTTATAGAAAAAGGCGTAAAACACAATGAAATCTGTGTTTTATATAGAATGAATATGAGCGGAAATTTCATTGAGCCTAGATTAATTAGTGAGAATATACCTTATAAAGTTATTGGTTCTGTTCCGTTTTTTGAAAGAGCGGAAATTAAATTACTCATAAATTATCTAAGACTTTATGTGGATTTTAACGATAACTTGGCCTTTAAAAAAATCATCAATATGCCTAAAAGAAAATTTGGTGAAAAAGCCTTAGAAAAATTAGAGAATTTATCTAAAAAACCATCTTTATTTGAAAGTTTAAAAGATAATTTAGATAGTTTTAAAAATATTGAAATTAAAGAATTTATAGAGCTTTATACTACAACTCAAGATAAATTCGCTTTATTTTTAAATAAATTAGCTTCTCTTGAAGTTCATAATTTATTTGATAATCCAAAATCAAGAGCTGAAAACTGCTCGGTATTTTTTGATATTATCAAAAGAGAATGCGGCTTTAATGCTGATATTGCCAAGCTTACTAATTTTTTAAATAAAATCATCTTACAAGAACAAATAATAAAAGAAAATAATAACGCAATTAATCTTATGACCATTCACGCTAGTAAAGGATTAGAATTTGAATATGTATTTTTAATTGATTGTGATGGTGGCAAAATGCCTTGCACTTTTATGGGTATTTTTGATATTGAAGAAGAGAGAAGATTAGCTTATGTAGCGATGACAAGGGCAAAACATAAATTCTATTTACAATATGATTATACAAATCCAAGTATTTTTGTAAATGAAATTATGTATAAAAATACTAGCAATACTACTATAAATAATTCTACTAATGAATTTAAAGTAGGAAATGCAGTAAATCATAAATTATTTGGTAGTGGAAAAATACTTGCCATTGAAGGCAATTTAATTAGCGTAAATTTTCAAGGAAAAATTAGAAAGCTTAATAAAGACTTTCTAAGTTTAGCTTAAATAATATTAGTATTTAAACTAATATTATTTATAAATCTCTTTAAAATTCTTATAAAAATTAGCAAAAGTTTTATTAGCTATATTTTCTCTAATCTCACTCATTAAATTTAAATAATAATGCAAATTATGAAGACTTGCTAAGCGAAAAAATGTAATCTCTCCAGCTTTAAACAAATGATGAACATAAGAACGGCTGTAGTTTCTGCAAGTATAACAAGAGCAGTTTTTATCAATTGGCTCATTATCATCTTTCATAAAACTAGCCTTTATATTTATTTTACCAAAACTTGTAAATAATGTGCCATTTCTAGCATTTCTAGTAGGCATAACGCAATCAAACATATCAACCCCACGAGCGACATTTTCTACCAAATCAAGCGGAGTTCCAACTCCCATTAAATATCTTGGGCGATTTTGTGGCATTTGTGGGGCTAGTTTTTCTACCGTTTCATACATTAATTCATTTGGCTCTCCAACGCTTAGCCCACCAATTGCAAGTCCATCAAAATAATATTCATTTTCAGCATCTAAAATACCTTTTAAACACTCACTTCTTAGCGTATGATTAGTCCCACCTTGAACGATAGCAAAGATATTTTGCTCTCTTTTTAATTCATTTGTATAAAGCTTTTTAAACTCGCTTTTATAAAGCTCTTTTGAATATTTTTGAAGCAAGGTAATTTCATCTGTATTTTGAAATTCTTTTTTCATCTCAAGCGAGAGTTTAGCCCAATAAATAGTGCGTTTAAGACTTGCTTTAATCCTTTCTTCACTAGCAGGTAAAGCACATAAATCATCTAAAACCATACAAATATCACTATTTAATAAATACTCCGTTTTTAAAACACTTGCAGGTGTAAAATGATGTAAGCTCCCATCAATGTGGCTTTTAAAGGTAATTCCATCATCACTATGTTTTGTATTTTTACTTAGTGAAAAGGCTTGAAATCCACCACTATCAGTTAGAAAGCTTCCATTAAATTTAGTAAAATTATGTAGCCCGCCGTGTCTAGCTATCAAATCAGCACCTGGTCTTAAATAAGTATGATAAGTATTTGCTAGAATTATTTTTGCTCCTAGACTTTGCATATCAGTTGCATCTAGGGCTTTTACGCAGCCTTGAGTTCCTACTGGCATAAAACAAGGAGTATTAAATTCCCCGTGAGCTGTGCTTACTTTACCAAGCCTAGCATTATTATCTGTTGAATATAAATCAAATTTCATTATAATTTTCCTTTATAAAATGGAGTTGTTATGAAAAAAATATTAGTTTTAGCTAAGGTTTGTGTTGCAAATCACTTCTTAAAAGAACTTGCAAAGTTTAAGGATAGCACAAAAGAATATATAATCGTTTGCCAAGATGATATTAATTTTAAGCATAGTTTTACTCATATTAAAATTGACCCTACAAATGCTGCAAGACTTAAAAATTATGTAAATAATAATCTTGAACTTGTATATTTATTATTTGATAATGATTTAGATACAAGGCTTGCTTATGATGCTATAAGATTTATTGATAAAAGAGTAAGAATTGTAGTGTTATCAAACAATAAAGAATACGAAAATGATAGCTTTTGCACTCTTATTAATCAAGAAGAAATGACTACAAATCATTTGATAGATATTTTGCCAAATATGCCAATGATAGCAAGAGATATTGGGCTTGGAATTGGCGAGATTATGCAAGTATTTGTTCCTGTTGGCTCAATTTATGCAAACAAACATATAAATGCAATTGCGCAAGAATTTTATAAAATTGCATTAATTTATAGAGATAATGAAATAATTTTACCAAAACCTGACACTCAAATTCTAGCAAATGATGAGCTAGTTTTAGTAGGTGATCCAAATATTTTAAATCTAATGTTTTCAAGGATTAAAGGTCAGGTAGGACAATTTCCTAGCCCTTATGGAGATAGCATTTGCGTTGTAATTGATATGAAAATTGATGAAAATATAGACAATTTAATCAATACAGCACTTTTATTACACGCTAAATCTAATAGTTCAAGACTAATTTTTTATGTAGTAAATCCTACAATAAATAAAGACCTAGAAAAATTAAAGAAATTAAAAAGAAAGACAATAATAGTCCATATTAAATATGAAGATATATCGGTAAATAATGTAGTTTTAGAGTTTTGTAATATGTATTCTGGACTATTTATTACAAGTAAAGAAATTTTTAAAAAAAATATAGCAACTTTTTATGATAGTTCTATGCCTGTTTTAAAAATAGGAACAATAGATTTTGCAAAGCTAAATACTATAGCTTGCATAGGTTCAGGCTCTCTTAGAGTGGAGAATTTAACATCTACTTTATTAGATATTTCTTTAATACTTAATTTAAATGCAAAAATGATGTATTTTGATAATGCAAATCCTGTAAGTGATGATTTAATAGAGCATATAAATATGCAATCACAATTTTTTAATAAGAATTTAGAATTAGTAGAATACAAAAGCAAAAACCCATTATTAGAGCTAAAATTTAATCCATACATAATACATTGTTTAGGATTTGAAAAGCATATAATCAAAACGAATACTTTAAAATATTTATCTAATGATTTTTCAAAACTTTACGAAATACTAGATGATAATTATCAATTATTCATACCAATAGTTTAAAACTTCTAGGAATTTAAATCATTTTAAATTCCTAAAAATTAATCACAAATTTTTATTAATTTTTTTCATATATTTTTCTTCAAAAATTTTTATCATAAATTTAATTTTTTTTGTATAATATTTTTTTATTTTTTTAAAGGAGAAAAAATGAGTGCAAAATCTTATGTAAATGAAACACTTGAATTAATCAAAACTTATTCATCTAGACAACCTATATTCTTACAATGTGCAACTGAAGTTTTAAAATCAGTTACACCATTACTAGAAAGCAACAAGCAATACGAACAACACGCAGTATTACAAAGACTAGTAATGCCAGAAAGAACAATTATTTTTAGAGTTGTATATATTGATGATAGCGGTAAAGCTCAAACACATTTTGGCTACAGAGTTCAATTTTCTAGTGCTCTTGGACCTTATAAAGGTGGTTTAAGATTTCACCCTACGGTAAATCTTGACATTTTAAAATTCTTAGCATTTGAGCAAATCTTTAAAAACTCTTTAACAGGACTTTATATAGGTGGCGGTAAAGGTGGGGCTAATTTTGACCCTAAAGGCAAAAGCGATGCTGAAATAATGAGATTTTGCCAAGCATTTATGAGCGAACTTAGCAAACACATAGGCTATTCAACCGATGTTCCTGCTGGAGATATTGGCGTTGGTGCTAGAGAGCTTGGATATATGTTTGGAGCTTATAAAAAAATTACTTCTAAATTTGATGGAACTTTAACAGGTAAAAAAATTAGCTGGGGTGGTTCATTAGTTAGAAAAGAAGCTACAGGATATGGAACGGTTTATTTCTCAAAAGAATTGCTAAAAGAAAAAGGCGAAGGCTTTGAAGGAAAAACTTGCGTAGTTTCAGGTAGTGGAAATGTGGCTATTTATACTATTGAAAAACTTTATGAATACGGAGCAAAAGTTGTTGCAGTAAGCGATAGCGATGGCTATGTTTATGATAAAGATGGAATTGACTTAGACCTTTTAAAAGAAATTAAAGAAAACTTAAGACTTCGTGTAAGTGATTATGCTAACCGCAAAAAAGGTGCAGTTTTTGTATCTAAAGTAAATTATGAAAAAGGAACAAATGGAATTTGGAGTATTCCTTGTGATTATGCTTTCCCTTGTGCAACACAAAACGAACTTAGCTTAATAGATGCAAAAAACTTATATAAAAATGGCTGTAAATTAATCGCTGAAGGTGCTAATATGCCTTGCACACTTGATGCACAAAAATTTATTTTAGAAAACAAAATATATTATGCACCAGCAAAAGCAGCAAATGCTGGTGGTGTAGCTACAAGTGCGCTTGAAATGCAACAAAATGCAAATATGACTTCTTGGACATTTAACGAAGTTGATGAAAAATTACATAAGATTATGAAAGATATTTACGCTAGAACTGCAAATACTGCTAAAGAATTTGGATTTGAACACAATTTATTAGCAGGAGCAAATATTGCAGGCTTTAAAAAAGTTGCAGATGCTATGATAGACCAAGGCTATATTTAAGCCGAAAAGCCCTATTTTTAGGGCTTTTTTTACAAACTTAATATTAACTTTCTTTTATTATTATTCTTTCTTCAAAATCAAAAAATCAGGTTAAATATGAAAAAAATTATATATGTAAGTGCTATTAGTTCTTTGATTTATGCAAATACAATAAGTGATATTGAATTTAAAGGCTTATATCACTTGTCAAAAGAACAAGCCTTAAAGGCTGTGGATTTAAAAATTAATGATGAAGTTAATATATATAAGATAAATGATGCGGTTAAAAACCTTTTTTCTTATGGATATTTTGATGATATTTATGTTGATGAAAATAATGGAAAGCTAATATTTAATGTTGTAGAAAAACAATTCATTGCAAAGGTAAATATCAAAGGAACTTCAAGTAATGATAAAAAGCAAATAGAATCGTTTTTAAGTATTAAAAAAGGCGAAGCTTATAATGATAGAAAAATAGAAGAAGCAAAAGAAAAAATAATTCTATACTACCAATCTCGTGGATTTTATGATAGTGTAGTTGAAGTTGATACTCAAGAGCTTGAGAATAATGCTGTTGTATTAAATTTCAACATAAATAGAGGCGAAATCATAACAATTAAAAAAGTTAATTTAATAGGTGCTAAAAAATTAGACTATAGTGATTTTGACCCTGTAATAGCAAATAAAGAAAAAGAACTATTGGGTTGGTTTTGGGGATTTAATGATGGTAAATTATACTCAACCGAACTACCAAACGACCCTGCTAGAATTAAAGATGAATATATGAAAAAAGGCTATCTTGATGCTAATGTATCAAATCCTTATTTAGAAGCTAATATGCAAACTTACAAAGCAGAATTAACCTATTATATAAGCGAAGGCAAACGCTATAAAATAGAAGAAATCACAATAGAAAACCCACTAGAAAATGAAGTGAAATTTAACTTAAGTGATTTAAGAAGTAAAAAAGGAAAATATATTAATTCAGAAAAAATTCGTTCTGATATAGAATTAATTAAAACCAAATTCCAAGATAAAGGATATGCTTTAGCAGAGGTTTATCCTGATATTGCTAAAAATGATGCTGATGGAGTTGTAAGAATTTATTTTAGAGTTAATCTAGGAAATAAATACAATATTGGTAAAGTAATAATTAAAGGCAATGATAAATCTTTAGATAAAGTAGTAAGAAGAGAATTATTCTTAACCGAAGGAATGCAATTTAACAAAACAGATTTAAATGATAGCATTATAGCACTTAGAAAGACTGGTTATTTTGAAGAAGTAAATATCACTCCAAAACCAAGCTTTACGGGAGATATTGATTTATTAGTAGATGTAAAAGAAAAATCAACGGGCTCAATTACTGGTGGTATTGGTTATAGCACATCTGATGGATTCTTAATTAACGCATCTGTTAGCGATAGGAATATCTTAGGTAGCGGAATGTATGGTGGGATTAATTTAGAAAAATCAGATAAAGATGTAACTGGCAAAATCTTTTTAAACAATCCTAGGATATTTGATTCTAAATACTCAACAGGCTTTGATATATATAGCTACAAAAGAGATTGGGATACTTACGAAGAATACAATAATGGTTTAGAACTTAGCATTGGTAGAGAATTAGCTAGATTTTGGGGAATTGGAGCTATTTATAATTACGAGCAAAGTGATTTAAGAAAAGCAACTATTGAAATGATTGCAAGTGGTGAAAAATTAGGCAAATCAAGAAAATCAGCTATAACTCCATATTTATATTTTGATAATACTGATGATTTTTACTTACCAAGAAGTGGTATTTATAGTAGAGCAGCATTTACTTATGCAGGGCTTGGTGGAGACCAAAAATATAAAAAATTTGCCTTTGATTTTAAATATTATAAAGGTTTAAAAGAAGATTTTGACACCGATTTAATTTTTAGATTTAGAACATCATTTAATAAATTATTTAATTATAAAGATACACCAATTAACTCAAGGTTATATCTTGGTGGTTTAAGAAGTGTTAGAGGATATGAAAGTGATAGCATAACTCCAAGGGGTATTGGATATTATGATACAAATACTCACACTAAAGTAGATAAATTAGGAAACGGAGTAATTGCTTATCCTTACGATAAAGGTGGAGCAATTTCACTTAATTCTAGTGTAGAAATCAATTTCCCATTAATTAATAAATTAAAACTTCGTGGTTCAATTTTTTATGATTATGGTATGATAGGTGAAAAAAAATTAAATGAGATTAAAAGACAAAGTGCAGGAATTAGTCTTGATTGGAGCACACCAATGGGACCATTAGTGTTTGTATTCTCAAAACCTATTGATAAAAAATCAGGGGATAAAACAAATACATTTGAATTTAGCATAGGAAGTCAATTTTAGGAGATAAGAATGAGTTTTGCAGATATTTTTAAAATTAGAAGAACACAATCAAAGCCAAATGAAGCACCAAATCACTGGGTAAAATGTGATAATTGTCATGCTTTAATGTATTATAAAGAAGTTGCAAGTTGCTTTAATGTATGCCCTAAGTGTGGCTTACATATGAAAATAAGCCCTAATGAAAGAATAGAAATGCTAGTTGATGAAGGAAGTTTTATTGAATATGATAAAACTTTAAGAGCTAATGACCCATTAAAATTCGTAGATTCAAAAAGCTATAAAAAACGCTTAAACGAAAGCGAAGAAAAAACAGGCAGAACAAGTGCGGTAATTTCAGGAGAATGCAAAATCGGTGGAATTGGCGTTCAATTATGTGTGTTTGACTTTTCTTTTATGGGTGGTTCGCTAGGAAGTGTTGAAGGCGAAAAAATCGTTCGTGCAGTTCAACGCGCTATGCAAAAAAAAGAAGGACTTATAATAATTAGCGCAAGTGGTGGTGCTAGAATGCAAGAGAGCACATATTCACTTATGCAAATGGCTAAAACATCAGCTGCATTAAAATTACTTGCTAGAGAAAGACTTCCTTACATATCAATTTTAACTAACCCTACTTTTGGTGGAGTATCAGCGTCTTTTGCTTGGCTTGGAGATATTGTAATTGCTGAACCTATGGCACAAATTGGCTTTGCTGGTGCTAGAGTTATTAAGCAAACTATAGGAGCTGATTTACCTGAAGGATTTCAAAGTGCTGAGTTTTTATTAGAGCATGGACTTATTGATTCTATTGTTCCAAGAGCTAATCAGCGTGAATTTTTAAGTGATTTTTTACGATATTTTAAATGAATATAAATATTTATTTTATTCAAAAAAAATTAGAAAAATTAAGCGAATTTGAAAATAGATTTATAAAATTAATAAATCAATTTTCAAAACTTAATCTAAATAATGTATTTTCAAAACAAATCGCAAAAGCACAAGATTTGGGCTCAAATGAAGCTAGAATAGAATATGCAAAAGCTTATATGCCCTATAAAAAAACTTTTAGCATAGCTTTAAGTGAAAGGGGCAAGAGCATTGATAGTATTGAGTTTGCTAAGTTATTGCAAGATAAAAATGAGATTAATTTTTTTGTAGGTGGAGCTTTTGGATTTAATGATGAGTTTTTAAATGAATGTGATTATGTATTGAGTTTTTCAAAACTTACATTTTCACACGAAATTGCAAGGATTGTATTGTTAGAACAAATTTATAGGGGTTTTTGTATAAATTCAAATCACCCTTATCATAAGTAAAGGATTGTTATGAAAATTAGAAATTTTTTAATTTATTCTATTTTATATTTAATGTTAATTGGACTTATTATTGTTGTATTTTTTAATGATTTATTTAACTCTACAAGAGTAATTAATTTAGGAATTTTCAATTTTCAAAAAACATTTGAATTTGATAGCTTTACTTGGGTTTGTATGCCACTTGTTATATATGTTATATTTGCATTACTTTATTTTTATTTTTCATTTATTTCTTTTCATTTTTCAACAAAAAGACTTATTAAAGATGGTAAAAAATTTGAAATGTTTTTAGAAGATTTAGTTCTAGATAGAAAAAATATTTACAAGTTTAAAACAAAAGAAATTCAAGACGCTAGTGAATTAGTAAAATCACTTTATTACAATCAAGCAGGAACAAGTGCTGATAAATTAAATAATGCAATAGCTATAAAAGCAATGGTTGAAAATGGAGAAATCTGTGATTTAAAACCATTTAAACTATCTAAAGACAATACAATTTATTTAAAAAACGAAGCAAATAAAGCTAAAAATGATTTAAATTACGCTTATAACTTACTAAAAAATCAAGAAGAAATTCAAGATGAAATCAGTCTAAGTGCTTACAATAATCTAATTTTAAACGGCATTTATGCAAATATTAAAACACTAAAAATTCAAAAAAGCAAAGAAGATATTAAAATCCTTTTAAATAGATTTGCTAATGATGATTTAAGTCTTAGCAATGCTGAATTAGAAGTTTTAATTTTTAATGATAATTTTGAAGAAGGAGAATATTTAGATTTTGCAAAAGAATTATTTGCAAAAATTGAGCCAAATAGCCTAAAAGCAATCTTTTTAAAACTAAAAAATGAAAAAGATAACGCATTTAGAGCGTATTTATATATACTTGCAAAACTTACGCTATTTGATGAATTAATAGAAGAAATTTATGGTAGCGAAGCTGATTTAGAAGATTTTAAATTAATTGTATTTTTAAAAGAACAAGGTAAAACTTACGATGTTGATAAACTTATTTGCTAATTCTAAGCCCTTATTTCTAGCACCAATGGCAGGTCTTAGCGATCTTGCCTTTAGAAGACTTGTTAAAAGATTTGATTGTGATGTAACAATTAGCGAAATGATTAGTTCAAACGCTCTTGTTTATGAGAGTGAAAAATCTTTAACTATGTTAGAAAAAGATAAAAGCGAAAGACCTTTCATAGCTCAAATTGCAGGCTCAAATAAAGAAATTATAAAAAAAGCAGTTGAGATTATAAAT
The DNA here is from genome assembly GCF_020137635.1 of Campylobacter sp. RM12642. NCBI lineage: Bacteria > Pseudomonadati > Campylobacterota > Epsilonproteobacteria > Campylobacterales > Campylobacteraceae > Campylobacter > Campylobacter sp. RM12642. Next base: position 9,488 of record NZ_JACGAT010000005.1, on the reverse strand, counting down.
AAAGAAGAAAACATTCACGGGATTGATTTTAATTGTGGCTGTCCTGTAAATAAAGTTATTAAGCAAAATGCAGGTTCAGCACTACTTAAAGACTTAGATAATCTAAAATCACTCCTAGATATTATAAAAACCAATAATAAAGTAGGCACAACAAGTGTTAAAATAAGACTTGGTTTTAATGAGTGCGAAATAGAAAAAATAATAAATGCTTTAAACGAATTAGAACTAGATTTTATAAGTATTCACGGAAGAACTAGAGCAGGAATGTATAGTGCTAAGGTAGATTATAACGCTATAAAACTAGCAAAATCTTTAGCAAAAACCAAAATAATTGCAAACGGCGATATATCTTATGAAAATCATCAAATGGTATTAGAACAAACCAATGCTGATGGGCTTATGATAGGAAGAAATGCTGTTGGAAATCCTTGGATTTTCTCTCAAATTAAGGGTAAATTTAATGAAATTAATAAAAGCGAAATTATACTTACGCATTTTGAATTTATGTGTGATTTATACAAAGATTATGCTTGTTCGTTGTTTAGAAAACACTTGCACGAATATTCAAAAGGCTTAGCAAATGCGAGTGAATTTAGAAATGAAGTAAATAAAATTAATGAACCTAAAATTATGCTAAATACGATAAAAGAGTTTTTTGATGCTACAAATTATTAAAAACCTTGATTTAGTTGAATATTTAGATGAATTATTTGCTTTATTTGCTAGAAATAAACCTTTATTTATTGAAGGGGATACTAATTTACACCTAGCAAGAATTAATGAATTATGCGAATATGAATTAAAAGAATTAAAAAGCGTAAAAGATTTAAGCAAAGCACTAAATCATCTTAGCAAAAAAGGCATTTTACACCTTGATGAGATAGAAGAATTTGTAAAGATTTTAAATTATTTTAAATACTTATTTCAAATTCCGTTTTCAAATTCTTTTAAAAAATACCTTGAAAAAATCATAATTCCTAATGAAATTGAAAATATATTAAAATATTTTAAAGATGATGTATTTGATGAAGAAAAAGATGAGCTTTTACAAAGTATAAAAATCAAAATCAAAGAATTAAACCAAAGCATAAATCAAAATCTAAGAAGCCTATTAAACTCAAAATCACTTGAAAGCTATTTAATAGATACTCAAATACATTTTATATCAAATACTGAATGCTTATTAGTTAGGGGCGGATTTGCTAAAGTGCTTGATGCTAGTATTGTTGCAAGAAGTAGTGGTGGTGGATTTTATGTAGAACCTAGCAGTATTTTAAACTACAAACAAGGCATAAAAAGATTAGAAAATGAAGCCGATGCTAAAAGATTTGAATACGCAAAACAATTTAGTGAAATTTTATCTAAGCATTTATTATTTTTAAAGTTTATAAATAAAGAATTTGATTTAATAGATAGCTATATTGCAAGGGTTAATTTTGCTAAAAAGAAGGATTTAAACTTCATAACTCCAAGTAATGATGATAAAATTATCTTAAGTGAGTTTTGCCACCCCGCTTTAAATAATCCAAAACCTGTTAGCGTAGAGTTTAAAGAGCAAGTTTTATTAATAACAGGTGTAAATGCGGGTGGAAAATCAATGCTACTTAAAAGCATTTTAGCTGCTAGTTTTATGACAAAATATCTAGTTCCTATGAGAATTAATGCAAACAAATCTCACATAAGTACTTTTAAAGAATATATAAGCATTATTGAAGACCCGCAAATGGCTAAAAATGATATTTCTACTTTTGCAGGAAGAATGTTAGCATTTGCTAAAATGAATGGTAAGAAAAATTTCTTATTAGGGGTTGATGAGATTGAGCTAGGAACTGATTTTGAAGAAGCGAGTTCATTATTTTTTACCCTAATTTGTGAGCTGAAAAAACACGGAAAACTAATAATCACAACCCATCACAAACGCTTAGCAATGTTACTTGCTAAAGAAGATAAAGTAGAATTATTAGCAGCTTTATATGATATTAAAAATGAGCGTCCTAAATATGAGTTTTTAGCGGGAATTGTAGGCAAATCATACGCATACGAAACAGCTTTAAGATATGGAATAAGTGCTAGTTTGGTTGAACTTGCTAGAAAAAGCTCTAGCGAAGCTGAGCAAAATATAAATGAAATGCTAAATAAAAACCTAGAACTTGATGCAAAACTTAAGATGCTAATTGCAAACAACGAAAAAAAAGAAAATAAATTAAACAATCTCTTAGAAAGCCTAAAAGATAAAGAAAATAAATTAATTGAAGAATACAAAAAACGCAAAAATGAACTAGAAAATGAATATTTTAAAGCAATAAATGCGGCTAAAAAAACTCTTGATTTTTCTGATTTAAAAGATAAACAAAGACAAATTAATGCAGCAAATGTATTAAAGCAGCAAATAAAACCAGAAAGCGTTAAAAGAGAAGAATTTAAAATAGGAGATTTTGTAAAATACGAAAAAATTAAAGGCAAAATCATAGCTTTAAATAAAAATATAGCAACCGTGCAAACTGATATGCTACAATTAAAACTTGATATTTCAATGTTAAAAAGAAGTGGCGAAACTCCTAAATCAAATTCTAGCAAAGTAACTTATGAAAAAAGTGTAAGTAATGCTAGCACTAAATTAGATTTGCATGGATTAAGAAGCGAAGAAGCTATTGAATTATTAGATAAATTTATTTCAGACGCACTAATAATTGGATTTGATGAGATTATCGTATATCACGGCATTGGAACAGGTCGCTTAGCTTATGCTGTGAAAGAATATTTAAAAACTAATAGGAGTATAAAAAGCTTTTGTGATGCACCTGCAAACGCTGGTGGATTTGGGGCTAAAATTATAAGATTGTAGGTTGAAAAATGGAAAACAAGGATTTTAAAAAAATAAAAAATATTTTATATTTATTAATTGGTGTTTTTGTTCTACTTAATTTTTATCTTTTTATGGATTCTAGAAATTATGTTAGATTATTTACAGAAAGCTATTTTCATTCATTAATAAATAAAGAAGAATTTAAATCTTCTAAAATATTAAGCGAATTTATCATTCAAGACAATAAAATTATCTTAAAAAATGATAATAGCCCAAAATTAAGTGAATTAGAGATTAAAGAACTAGCAAAAAATGATAATTTTTACGAAGCTATAAAAGTAGATAAAAATCAATTTAATATAAGATATTACGAATTAATTAATGGAATTTATTATGGGTTTAATAACCAATTTTATCTTACAAATTCTAGATTTTACCAATTTTACATACCTGTGCTTTTAAATATTTGTTTTTTCATTTTAATCTATATTCTATATAAACAAAAAAATCATATCTCAGCACAATATCAAAGAAGTATTAGCACATACACTAAAAGAATAGAAAAACTTGAAATTGAAGCAAGTATAGACCCGCTAACTCAACTAAAAAATAAAAGAAGTTTAGAAAAATCAATCGTTCTTATGAAAAATCCAAAATTATTATTAGTTGATATTGATGAGTTTAAAAAAATTAATGATTATTTTGACGCTAATACGGCTGATGACTTATTAAAACATATTGCCTTAATTATGAGCGATTTTGCTGATGAAAACCACTTAGAAGTCTATAAGCTTGATGGGGATTTGTTTGCACTTTTAGAAGATAGTATTGAAGATGAACAACGATATGAAGAATTAGTAACAGAGCTTATGCAAGAGCTTAAAAATAAAGATTTAACAATAGAGTATAATCACCAAATAGCTAGCATAGTTTTAACGCTTACAATGGGACTTTGTTTAGAAAATGAAAACACCCTTAAAAAAGCATTTATTGCACTAAAAAGAGCAAAAAGAGATAATAAGAATTTCGTTTGTTATTCTAAATTTATAGATGAAGAAAAAGAATATTTCCATCAACTAAGCACAGCAAAATCAATTCAAAGTGCAATAGCAAAAGATGAAATATTACCTTTTTTCCAACCTATTTTTGATAAAGATAAAAATATTACTAAATTTGAATCTTTAGTAAGAATTGTCAAAAAAACTCCTGAAGGAACTGATGTAATAACTCCAGGTGCTTTTTTAGCAGTTTCAATTAAAATGAAACAATACGAAATTATTGAAAATTTTGTGATAGAAAAAGTTGTTCAAACTCTAGTTGAAAATCAAGACATTGTTTTATGTGTAAATCTTGGCGGAAGAGATATGATTGATAGTGCTAAAAATAATAAATTTATAAATCTTTTAAGAAGAACAGGGGTTGCTAATCGCTTAATTATTGAAGTATTAGAAGATGAAAATATTTCACAAAATGAAAAAATAAAAGACTTTTTAAAAAGAATAAAAGAATTAGGCTGCAAAATAGCAATAGATGATTTTGGTAGTGGATTTAGTAATTTTTCATATTTATTAGAATTAATGCCTGATTATATTAAAATAGATGGAAGTATTATAGAAAAAATTACAAAAGATGAAAAAAGCGAAAAAATAGTCAAAACTATAGTTTTATTCTCAAAATCTCTAGGCATTAAAACCGTTGCAGAATTTGTAAGCACAGAGGAGATATTTAAAAAATGTATTGAAATTGGTGTTGATGAATTTCAAGGATTTTATTTAGGAAAACCAAGTCCAACTTTTACACAAGAAGAAATTGATTTAGACTTTTATCATTTAAAGGAAAAAAATGCTTAAAAAATTATTTATAGACCTTTTAAAAGAAGCTAGTGTTACTCCTGATGCTAAGAATTGTTATAAAATTACAAGTGAGTTTTTATCTAATTTTGATAATGAAATCCTAGCTATAAATAATACTACAAATCAAATCTTAAGCAAAGAATTTAACAAAGTTGGTTTGCATATTTGTTTTTGCGGACATATTGATGTAGTTCCTAGTGGAAATGGCTGGGAAAGTGAGCCATTTTTACCAACTATAAAAGATGATTTAATAATAGCGCGTGGCACTCAAGATATGAAAAGTGGCGTTGCAGCATTTTTATATGCAATTAAAGAATTTAGCAAAAACAATATTAAAAATATAAGAAAAATCAGCATTGTTTTAACAAGCGATGAAGAAGGCGATGGTAAAGATGGAGTTATCAAGGTTTTAGAAGAATTAGACAAAAGAAATGATTTGCCTAATATGTGCATAGTTGCCGAGCCAACTTGCGAAAAAAACTTCGGTGATAGCATAAAAGTTGGTCGTAGGGGTAGCATTCACGCAAGCATAAAAATATTAGGAACTCAAGGTCATGCAGCCTATCCATCAAAATGTAAAAATCCCGTTCATTTAGGGGCTTCGTTTTTAGCTAAAATTTCAGGATTTGATTTAGATAATGGCAATGAGTTTTTTGAACCAAGTAAAATAGTAATTACTAATTTAAGTGCAGGAATTGGTGCATCAAATGTAACTCCTAGTGAGTTTAAAATTATGCTAAATGTTAGAAATTCTCCACTTACAAGCAAGCAAGATTTAGAAGATTTTTTAAGAGAAAATTTAAAGAATTTAGATTATGAATTAGAAATCAAACAAAGTTCAGAGCCATTTTATACAGACGCTAATTCAATACTTGTAAAAACTCTTAAAAAAGCCTTAGAAAATCAAGGTATTTTCAATACTAGCTTAAACGCAAAAGGCGGCACTAGCGATGCAAGATTATTCGCAAAATACGGCGTTTTAGTCTGTGAATTAGGCGTAGTAAATGATAAAATCCATGCAGCAAATGAAAGCGTGCCTTTTAGTGAAGTTGTAGCTTTAAGTAATACATTTTTAGAGTTTTTAAACTTAATGGAGGCAAATAATGTTAATTAATAGTGAAATTGAACTTATTAAAAAAGAATTAAATGATGATTTAGGTAGGGGAGATTTATTCTCACAACTTGAAAATAATGAAATAATAAAAGCAAATCTTAAGGCTAAAAGTGATGGAGTTTTTGCTGGAGAACCTTATTTTAAAGAGATTTGTAAAATGCAAAATATTGAATATGAATTATTTATAAAGGATGGACAGAGCTTTAAAAAAGGCGATATTTTAGCAAAATTTAAAACCTTAAAAACTACTTTATTAATGAGTGAGCGAACCATACTTAATTTTATTCAACACGCATCAGGGATTGCTACAAAAGTTGCTTCAATGAAAGCTTTAATAAAAGATTATAATGTAGCTTTGCTTGATACTAGAAAGACAAGACCTGGATTAAGAGTGTTTGAAAAATACGCAATTCGTTGTGGTGGTGGGCAAAATCATCGTTTAGGTTTAGATGATTGTATTATGCTAAAAGATACTCATTTGCTTGGAGTAAAGGATTTAAAATCTTTTATAAAAGAGCTAAAAAGCAAAATCCCATATTACACTCCAATTGAAATTGAGTGCGATACAATTGAACAAGTAAAGGCTGCTTTAGAAGCTAATGTAAATGCAATTTTACTTGATAATATGAGCCCTAGTGAGTGTGCTAATATAGTAAAATTAAGAGATAGTTTGGGCATTAAAGTTATCTTAGAAGCTAGTGGGGATATTAACGAAAACACCATAGTTGAATATGCTAAAAGCGGAGTTGATGTAGTAAGTTCAGGCTCAAATATTTATAAGGCTACTTGGGTTGATTTTTCTATAAGACTTGGTGAGTAATTATGGCTGATGATGCAGAAAAGACAGAAGAACCCACAGATAAAAAGATAGAAGATGCCAGAAAAGAAGGAAATGTCGCTAAAAGTCAAGACGTAGCAGCACTTATAACTCTTTGCGTTGGTTTTGGCTTTGCTTTATTTTGGGTTTATTTTTTGCACGAAAGAATTACGGCTTTATACATTTATTATCAGAGTTTAATAGGTAGTGAAATTGATAATAAATTGCTTTATAAAATAGGTATCAAAACTCTACTTGAACTTGCTTTAATGATCTTACCACTTGCTATTGCAATTGCTATTGCTGGAATTATTGCAAATGTTATGCAAATAGGCTTTAATTTCACACTCAAACCCATAATGCCTAATTTTGGCAAAATCAATCCAATCAAGGGCATTAAAAATATAATTTCAATGAAAAAGCTAATAGAATTAGTAAAAATCATTCTAAAAGTTAGCGTTATTTTTGGCATTGTTGGGTATTTTATATATAGCTTTTTGCCAGGACTTAGCCATTTAGCAATTTTGCCACTCATTAAGCAAATGGAGTGGTTAAGAGATAAAATCATAATCCTTTTTGCAGCTGTTATATGCTCATTTTTAGTATTTGGAATACTTGATATTTTTATAGTTCGTTTTCAGTATTTTAAAGGGCTTAGAATGAGTAAGCAAGAGATTAAAGATGAATACAAACAAATGGAAGGAGATCCGCAAGTAAAGGCAAAAATCAGGCAAATTCAAATGCAAGCAGCAAGAAATCGTATGATGCAAGATGTCCCTAATGCTGATGTGGTAATTACCAACCCAACTCATTACTCAATCGCAATTGCTTATGATAAGACAAAGCATAAAGCCCCTGTGGTATTAGCAAAAGGAGTTGATAATATCGCCTTTAAAATCCGTGAAATAGCACAAAAACACGATATTCCAATATATGAGCAAAGAGAATTAGCAAGATCACTTTATAAGATTTGTGAAGTAGGAGATGAAATCCCTGTAGAATTATATAAGGCAACGGCTGAAGTCTTAGGCGTAATTGCTAGAATGGGTAGAAGATAATTTAAATTCTTTTTAAGCACAATACAAAATATAAGCACCAAAAATCTTCATAAAATCAAAAAACAATATCGCCAAATATAATTTTGAAAAATACTTTTAAATAGTTTTAATAGCTATTTAATAGTCATTTCAACGCTCCAATAAAAATTATCTACTCCAATAGCTTCAACAATACCACTTCTTTTCATAATTTCTTTAATATCAGGTGAAACACCTGCAATAAATACGGGAATTTTTCGCTTTTTAATGGCTTCTATTACTTCAAGAAAGGCACTTGCTCCTGAAATATCCATATAAGTTGTCCCGCGCATAGAAAATATAATCGCTGTTTTATAATTTATTCTGCTAGTTAATTCTAAAATTTTATCCGTATTAGAAAATATAATAGCTCCCATTATATAAATTACTTCAGCTTGTTTTATATGTTGTGGTAAAGGAGAATTTAAATCAGTAAATTTCTCACTATCAAAATAATCAAATTTAATTTTTAAGTTTGAAATCTGAACCATTAAAAGCATTAAAGATAAAATCACGCCTATTAAAATTGCAATTGTTAAATCAAAAATAATAGTTGCTAACATAGTTGCAAAAAACTGAACTAAAGCACCTTTAAATCTATTTTTAAAAAAATATTTAATAGTATGCCACTCATTCATTCTAAATGCAGTTACAAATAAAATTCCAGCTAACGCACTAAGTGGAATTAAACTCATAATCGGTGCTAAAACAAGCATAGATACTAATAAAATTATAGAATGAAATATACCAGTAAGCCTAGTAACAGCACCAGACTTAATAGCCACGCTAGTTCTAGCAATAGCAGCAGTCGCAGGAACTCCACCGCAAAAAGGAACTAAAATATTGCCTAAGCCTTGAGCTATTAATTCTCTATCGCATTTAAGTCTAACACCAACCATTCTACCACCACTTGCACCACATAACAAGCTCTCTATCATACCCAATAAAGCAATACTTATTGCAGGAGTTATCAATTCTTTTAAGTGCAAAATATCAAAATCACTAAAAGCAAACCTATCATCTAAGATTATGTTAGTAGGAATTACCCCTATTCTTTGAATATCTAATGAAAAAATTATACTTATTAATGTAGCGACTATCAATGCAATTAATGAAGCAGGAGCGTATTTTTGGTATTTTTTAGGATAAGCTAACATAAAAACTACTACGAAAATACATATAAAAACTGAAATATAATTAATATCTAAATCCATTTTAAAATAATTTATTGTTTTTTCTAAAGTTGTAATTCCACTAGCTTTAACACCTAATAAATTATCAATTTGACCTAAGGCAATAATAACAGCAATTCCTGAAGTAAAACCTGTAATTACAGGCATAGGAATAAATGCAATCACTCTACCAAAATGAAATAATCCTGCAAAAATTAATAATAATCCAGCCATCAAAGTAGCCACAAAAACACCTGTTAGTCCATATTGAGTAGTTATGGCAATTAAAATAGCAGCCATTGCACCGGTTGGACCTGATATTTGATAATAAGCTCCACCAAATAACGATATTACAAACCCAGCTAAAATAGCAGTAATGAGTCCTGAAGCTGCACTTGCCCCACTACTAACACCAAATGCAAGCGCTAAAGGCAGAGCAACAGCAGCAACCGTAGCACCAGCCATTAAATCTTGTAATAATTTCATCTTGTTATATTCGGTAAATTCTAGTCTTAAATCTTGAAAATAGCTTTTCATCAAAACATTCCTTAGGTATATTTTGTTAATCATATCAATGATTGTTTTAAAACTAGCTTTTAATACTAAATCGTAATTTCTAATTATTCTATTAATACTATGTATAAATACTA